>NZ_JAMYLV010000005.1:0-274443 GCF_040318195.1 Mesorhizobium sp. M1273
GACTTGGAACAGAGGACCTTGCAGACCATCGACAACCCGTTCGGCACGAGGTTGTCACCCATGTCTTAAGTACAATCTGTTACCCATGTCTCCGGGTTGGACATTAGGATCACTGGCGGAGAGGGAGGGATTCGAACCCCCGATGGGCTTGCACCCATGCCGCATTTCGAGTGCGGTGCATTCGACCACTCTGCCACCTCTCCGCGGTCATGGTCCGCCGTTGCCGGCGCGGCGCACTAGATAACGGCTGGACAGGCAGGTTACAAGGGCCAATCTGCCCCCGGCGCCGCAGCTTCTGTCCGTGCTTCCTTCGAGGCTCCGGTAGCCGCTGCTCGATATTTGCAAGGACTGGGCTCAACCCGTTTGCAGCTTGCCCGCGGCGCTTGCCTTGACTCAAGCCGAACCTTCGGTTAGGGACAGCGCGCAATCGGCGTGGAGGGATCTTCCGCGCCGCTTGTTTTTTGAACCCGCAGACTGACAAAAAGACGGCCGAACCGCCTGAAGCGGTTCATCAAGGCCGACCGAACAGCGAAAGGCAAAAAATGTTCGCAGTCATCAAAACGGGCGGCAAGCAGTATCGCGTTGCCGCCAACGATCTCCTGAAGATCGAAAAACTCGAAGCCAATGTCGGCGACATCGTCGAGATCGGTAGTGTGCTCGCGCATGGCGAGGGCGAAAACGTCACGTTCGGCGCACCGTTCGTGGATGGTGCGATGGTCACCGCCGAAGTCGTCGAGCAAGGCAAGAACTGCACCGTCATCGCCTTCAAGAAGCGCCGCCGGCAGAATTCGCGCCGCAAGATCGGCCATCGCCAGCTTTTGACCACCGTCAGGATTGCTGAAATCCTGCTGGGTGGCGCCAAGCCGGCGAAGAAGGCCGCCGCCAAGACCGAAGCGAAGGCTGAAGTTGCAGCCAAGACCGAGGCGAAGGCTGAAGCCGCGCCGAAGGCAGCAGCGAAGGCAGAGGCTGCGCCGAAGAAGGAAGCCAAAGCCGAGACGACCGAGGACAAGGCTGCCGAAGCCGCCGCGCCGTTGTTCAAGGCGCCGAAAGGCGAGCCGGACGACCTGACCGTGATCAAGGGCATCGGCCCGGTCGCCGCCGGCCAGCTCAACGAACAGGGCATCACCACCTTTGCCCAGATCGCCAAGCTGTCCGACAAGGACGTCGCCAAGATCGACGAGCACATGCCGTTCAGCGCCGACCAGATCAAGGACTGGCGCGAGCAGGCCAAGGAATTGGCGAAGAAGTAGAACGAACCGGCGCAATCGTCGCCGGATCGGACTTGAAACGGAACGCGAACGCGTTCATAAGATCGTTTAGGCGCCTCGCGGCGCATCGGAGTAGTTAGATGGCACACAAGAAAGCTGGCGGATCGTCGCGCAATGGTCGCGACTCCCATTCCAAGCGGCTCGGCGTGAAGAAGTTCGGCGGCGAAGCCGTGATTCCGGGCAACATCATCATTCGTCAGCGTGGCACGACGTGGCATCCCGGCACCAATGTCGGCATTGGCACGGACCACACGCTGTTTGCGCTCGAAGCTGGCGCAGTCACCTTCAACAAAAAAGCCAATGGCCGAACCTACGTATCGGTGAACCCGATGACGAAGGCAGCGGAGTAGCCGGTTCCGCACGAGAACACCGGCACCCATCTCGGGAACCGGTGTCTGGCCAAGCCAGGAAATGGATCAGGGGAGATGGGTTTCCATCTCCCCTTTTTCTTGTGCCTGGAGGACGTTGATATGGTTGCCGAAGCGGAAGCGACAGACGACGAAAGTTACGCGATAGATTGCCCGGTCCTGATCACCGAGCGGCTAGTCATGCGGCCCCCGCGTGAGAGCGACATCGAGCAATTGGTGGCGCTCGCCGACAACCGCCATGTCGCGGAAATGCTGGCTCGCATGCCGCATCCCTATGGCGAGGCGGAGGCACGCGCTTTCCTGGCCATGACTGCATCGCGCCGGGCCGGAATCGCCTATGCGTTGACGCTGGCCGGCACCGAGACCTTCGTCGGCTGTGCCGGGCTCAACACCACGGATCGTGGGCTGGAGCTCGGCTACTGGATCGGCGAGCCGTACTGGAAACGCGGCTACGCGACGGAGGCAGCGCACGCACTGGTCGACCTTGCCTTCCAGAGAACCACGATCCAGGTGCTGCACGCCTCGACGCGGGTTATCAATCCGGCCTCGCGCCGGGTCATCCACAAATGCGGCTTCCAGTATGCCGGCCAGGGCATGCTGAACTCGATCGTTGCCGGTCAGGTGCCGGTCGAGCGCTACCGTCTCGATCGCAAGACCTGGACCAGCCTGCGGAACTGGGTGCATTTTTGATGGATGCGGCTCACGTCATCTCGAGCCAGACCGGCAAGTGATCCGAACCGGCCGCTTGCCGGTCGACCCACAGGCGCCTCAGCGATTTGGCAAGCGAGGCGCTGGTGAAGATATAGTCGATGCGCTTGTAGCGGCTGGTATCGCCCGGCCGCTTGGAGTCGACCCAGGTGACGAGATCGGCGCCGGCAGCGCCGAGGCGTGCAGCGGCATCGATGGCGAGGTCGGCGGTCACCGGCATGCCGAATTCGTGGTCAGGCTGGCCGGCGAGTTCGACATGTTCCGGCGATCCGGCCAGCATGTTGAAGTCGCCCATGACGACGAAGGTTTCGGGAGAAGGCAGCTCCGGCAAGCCGATCTCGGCGACGCCGGAGAGCCCGCCGCCCTCGAGCGGGTATTTCAACAGACGCTGGCGCAGAAAGCGGATCTGGCTCAGGCGTTCAAGCGGGCTGCGATGGTCGAGATGGGTGGAATTGAAGCGGATCGGACCAAGCGGCGTTTCGACCAGCGCCTCCAGCGCGCCGCGCTGGAAGTTCATCGCCTCGACACTGCGGCTGCGCGGCAAAAGGAGATTGCGCGACAGATGGATCGGCGTCCTCGACAGCACCATGTTGCCGAGCTGGAAGGTGGTCGTGATGGCGCGGCCGTTCTCCAGGCGCGAGCCGGCGTCGGCTTCGAAATTGCTGCCGTAGACGGCAAAATAGTCGGGCAGCGCCTCGCCGAGGTCGGCCACCATGTCGCGGCCGCCATTCTTCGGGTTGGCGCGGGTGACCTCCTGCAGCGCGATCACGTCGGCGCCGCGCACGGCATCGGCGATACGGCCGACATCGTACCGGGCGTCGAGACCGACGCCGTAGTGGATATTGTAAGTTACCAGCTTCATTCCGACATCTCGCGCTTGGAAAGCCGAAGATCGATTTTCGGCAAGGGGTCAACCAAATGCTACGCGTCCAGAGATACGCGCGACGTTACAGTAGCAAAAACGGCCCTCGCCCTTCGACCCGCCTTGGTTTAGAGCAATCCCGCAAAGCCAATAACAGAAACCATACAATCCGATGAAATTTCTCGATCAAGCCAAGGTCTACATCCGCTCCGGCGACGGCGGCGCCGGTTCGGTGTCGTTCCGGCGCGAAAAGTTCATCGAGTTCGGCGGCCCGGACGGCGGCGACGGCGGTCGCGGCGGCGATGTCTGGGTCGAGGCGGTCGATGGGCTGAACACGCTGATCGACTATCGCTACCAGCAGCATTTCAAGGCCAAGACCGGGACGCACGGCATGGGCCGCAATATGACCGGCGCCAAGGGTGCCGACGTGACGCTGAAAGTGCCGGCCGGAACACAGGTCTTTGCCGAGGACAATGAGACGCTGATCTGCGATCTGACGGTCGTCGGCCAGCGCTTTCTGTTGGCCAAGGGCGGCAATGGCGGTTTCGGCAACCAGCATTTCAAGACCTCGACCAACCAGGCGCCGCGCCGCGCCAATCCCGGACTGCCGGGCGAAGAGCTCAACATCTGGCTCAGGCTGAAGCTGATCGCCGATGCCGGCCTGGTCGGGCTGCCCAACGCCGGCAAGTCGACCTTCCTGGCGGCGGTCACCGCGGCCAAGCCGAAGATCGCCGACTATCCCTTCACCACGCTGCATCCGGGCCTTGGCGTGGCCCGCATCGACGGTCGCGAATTCGTCATTGCCGATATTCCGGGCCTGATCGAAGGCGCGCATGAAGGTGTCGGCATCGGCGACCGCTTCCTTGGCCATGTCGAGCGCACGCGCGTCCTTCTGCACCTCGTCTCGGCGCAGGAAGAAAATCCGGGCAAGGCCTACAAGACCGTGCGCGCCGAACTCGGCGCCTATGGAAACGGGTTGACCGACAAGGTCGAGATCGTCGCGCTTTCCCAGGTCGACATACTCGATGCCGCCGCGCGCAAGGCGAAAGCCGCCTCGCTGAAACGCGCCGCCGGCCGCGCGCCGATGCTGCTTTCCGCCGTCACCGGCGAGGGCGTCGAGGCGGTGCTGCGCGCGCTGATGGGGGTGGTGGCGGAGGCACGCGAAGCCGTCGCCGCGCCGGTCGAGACGCGCTGGAACGCATAGCCATGGCCGCGCAATCGCTGAAAAATTATCGGCGCATTGCCGTCAAGATCGGCTCGGCGCTGCTTGTCGACCGCACGACGGGCCTGAAGCGCGACTGGCTGGCCTCGCTTGCCGACGACATCGCCGTGCTGGCCAATGGCGGCGCCGAAATTCTCGTCGTGTCTTCGGGCGCGATTGCACTTGGCCGCACCATTCTCGGCCTCGGCAAGCGGACGCTGAAGCTCGAGGAGAGTCAGGCGGCGGCCGCCGTCGGGCAAATCGCGCTGGCCGGCGCCTGGTCGGATGCGCTCGGCAAGAATGGCTTGAAATCGGGCCAGATCCTGCTGACGCTCGGCGATACCGAAGAGCGCCGCCGCTATCTCAACGCGCGGGCGACGATCTCGACACTGCTCAAAATGAAGGCGGTGCCGGTCATCAACGAGAACGATACGGTGGCCACCTCGGAAATCCGCTATGGCGACAACGACCGCCTGGCGGCGCGTGTCGCCACCATGATGGGCGCCGATCTTTTGGTGCTGCTTTCCGACATTGACGGGCTCTACACGGCGCCGCCGGCGCGCGACCCGCAAGCCCGGTTCATTCCGGTCGTCGACCGCATCACCCCTGACATCGAGGCGATGGCGGGTGCCGCTGCTTCGGAATTGTCGCGCGGCGGCATGCGCACCAAGCTCGACGCCGGCAAGATCGCGACCGCCGCCGGCACCGCCATGATCATCACATCAGGCACGCGGCTGTCGCCGTTGCTGGCAATCGAGCGCGGCGAGCGCGCCACCTTCTTCCGGCCGAGCGCCAATCCGGTCAAGGGCTACAAGACCTGGATCGCCGGGCAGCTCGAACCGGCCGGCCGGCTGACCGTCGATGCCGGCGCCATCGGCGCGCTGCTCTCCGGCAAGTCGCTGCTGCCGGCCGGCGTCAAACTGGTCAGCGGCAATTTTGCGCGTGGCGACACGGTGGCGATCCTGTCGCCCGAGGGACGCGAGATCGCGCGCGGGCTGGTTGCCTATGATGCCGCCGATGCCGTAAGGATCGCTGGCCTGAAGACGACCGAGATCGAAACCGTGCTCGGCTACGAGGCGCGTTCGGCGATGATCCACCGCGATGACCTTGTGGTGAGCCATGCCGGTGGCGAGCAAGTAGTCGGTGACCAGGTTACATAGCGGAGGATGAGCCATGCTGACGCTGCATGAAAAATCCCGGGATGATACCGTGGCGCTGATGGCCGATATCGGCCGCCGCGCGCGTGCCGCGGCCCGCCCGCTGGCCACCGCTGCGGCCGAGCGCAAGCACGCGGCGCTGATCGGCATGGCTCAGACGATCCTTCGGCATGAGCAGGACATCCTCGACGCCAATGCCATCGACATCAGAAATGGCAGGGAGGCTGGCCTATCGGCAGCGTCGATGGATCGGCTGAAGCTCGATCCCGCCCGCATCCGCGCCATGGCAGACGGTATCAGCGAGATCGCCGGGTTTCGCGATCCGGTCGGCGATGTCATTGCCGCATGGGACCGGCCGAACGGGTTGCATATCGAACGGGTGCGCACGCCGCTCGGCGTCGTCGGCGTCATTTACGAGAGCCGGCCGAACGTTACCGCGGATGCCGGCGCGCTGTGCCTCAAGGCGGGCAATCCAGTAATCCTTCGCGGCGGCTCGGATTCGCTCAACTCTTCCGCCGCTATCCATGCCTGCCTGGTCGAGGGGCTGAAGGCAGCCGGGCTGCCGGAGGATGCCATCCAGCTGGTGCCGACTACCGATCGCGCCGCCGTCGGCGAAATGCTGAAAGGGCTTTCAGGCAATCTCGAGGTCATCATTCCGCGCGGCGGCCGCAGCCTGGTCGAGCGTGTGCAGAGCGAGGCGCGGGTGCCGGTCTTCGCGCATCTCGAGGGCATCTGCCATCTCTATATCGACCGATCGGCCGATCTCGACGTGGCGGTCAAGATCGCGGTCAATGCCAAGATGCGGCGCACCGGGGTGTGCGGTGCTGCCGAGACGCTGCTGGTCGACCGTGCCGCCGCCGGCACGCATCTGGTGCCGATCCTCGAGGCCTTGCGGGCGGCAGGCTGCGAGATCCATGCCGATGCCGAGGCGCTGAGGCTTTATGCCGATGCCCAGCCCGCGACCGATGCAGACTGGGTGACCGAGTATCTGGACGCGATCATTGCGGTGAAGCTGGTCGACGGCGTCGCCGGCGCCATCGAGCATATCGAGACGTTTTCCTCGCATCACACCGAGGCGATCATCGCCGAGGACGCCACAGCGGTCGACCGGTTCTTCAACGAGGTCGATTCGGCGATCCTTCTGCACAACGCCTCGACCCAGTTTGCCGATGGCGGCGAGTTCGGCATGGGCGCCGAGATCGGCATCGCCACAGGCAAGATGCATGCACGCGGGCCGGTCGGCGTCGAGCAACTGACCTCGTTCAAATACCGCGTACGCGGGTCGGGACAGGTGAGGCCTTGAGCGCCGGTCTTACCCTCCCCCTTGTGGGGAGGGTGGCGAGCATCGCGAGCCGGGTGGGGGTGCGACGCTGAACTCTGCAACACCCCCACCCCGCTCCGCTTCGCGGATCGACCCTCCCCACAAGGGGGAGGGTAAGGAATCCGTATCCTCCCACTATCTGCACATGCCGCATGCCGGGAAAGGCGTGGCGGTCGGGCTGTTCGGCGGTTCGTTCAACCCGCCGCATGCCGGCCATGCGCTGGTCGCCGAGATCGCACTCAGACGCCTTGCGCTCGATCAGCTGTGGTGGATGGTGACGCCCGGCAATCCGCTCAAGAATGCCGGAGACCTGGCGCCGCTGGCCGAGCGGCTGCAGCTATCCGAAAAGATCGCCAAGAACCCGAAGATCAAGGTCACTGCATTCGAGGCGGCCCACCGCGTCCGCTTCACCGCCGACACGCTGGCGCTGGTCAAGGCGCGTAACCCGGGCGTCGATTTTGTCTGGATCATGGGCGCCGACTCGCTTCGCGACTTCCACCGCTGGCAGCGCTGGCGCCGCATCGTGATGACGTTCCCGATCGCGGTGGTCGACCGGCCAGGCGCGACGCTGTCGTTCCTGTCGTCAGTGGTCGCCAAGACGTTCGACTATGCCCGCGTCGACGAAGGCGACGCACCGCGGCTCGCCCGCATGACGGCGCCGGCCTGGACCTTCATCCACGGCCCGCGTTCGTCGCTGTCGTCGAGCGCGATCCGCAAGGTGGCAAAGGGATAGGAGTCTCCTTCTCCCCCCTGTGGGACAAGGTGGCCGAGCGAAGCTCGGTCGGATGAGGGGTGCTGGAATGATCGCTAGCTTGAAGAACTAAGCACTTAAAATCCCTCGGTCTTTTTACGCTGCATTTCTTCCAGCACCCCTCATCCGTCTCGGCGCTACGCGGCAATCCCACCTTCTCCCACAAGAAGGGGAGAAGGCAAGTCCGGTGATGTCGCTTTTGCCGCTGCCTTGACCTGCTTGATGGGCGATCCTCGGTCATGACGATTCTCGAGCGCGACCAGGACAAGAACGGTCTAGGGCAGCCGGCGCCGTCGATCGCCATTGCCAGCATCCTGTTGTCGATGGCGCTGATCGCCGTCGGCAATGGGCTGATGTTCGCCTACATCCCAGTCCGGCTCGGCGCCGAGGGCTTCGATCCGACATGGGCGGGGCTGATCGTCACCGGCCTTTCGGCTGGCGGCCTCGCCGGCTGCATCCTGACCGGGCCGCTGGTGCGGCGTGTCGGCCATGCCCGCGTATTCATGGTGCTGTCGGCGCTGATCGTGCTGTCCAACGCCGCGGTCGGCGCCGGGCCGCACCCATTGCCATGGATCGCTGCACGGGCGCTCTACGGCTTTGCCATATGCGGCCTGTTCATTGTCGCGCAGAGCTGGCTGAACGATGTCGTCGCCAACGCCATCCGCGGCCGGGTCATGGCTATCTTCTACGTTGCCTATGTCGCCGGGCTCGGCGTCGGTTATTCGACGCTGGCGTTGATCGATATCCGCGCGGCCGATGCGCCGCTGATCGGCATCGCCTTCACCGCGCTGTCGATCCTTCCCGTCGGGCTGACGCGGCTTGCGCAGCCGCCGGCGCCGCAAGCGGCGTCCGTGGCGCTCGGCCGCGCCTGGCGGATCTCCCCGGTCGGCGTTGCCGGCATGCTTGCCGTCGGCGGCCTGTCGATGACGATCTCGGGTTTTGCGCCGATCCATGCCACGACCAAGGGCTACAGCCAGGCCGACGTCGCCTTGCTGCTTTCGGCAATGCCGGCCGGCACGCTGATCCTGCAGATTCCGCTCGGCTGGATTTCCGACCGCACCGACCGGCGCTTTGTGCTGATCGCGGCGTCGGCGCTTGCCGCCGCGGCGGGCCTGTTTGCCCTCGGTTTCGACGGCGGCGCGCTGGCGGCGCTGCTTGTCATCTATGTGGTCTGGGACGGCGCCTCGGAATCGATCTACTCGCTGGCCAGCGCCCATGCCGGCGACCGCGCCGGCAAGGACGACATGGTGGCGCTGTCGAGCTCGCTTTTGTTTGCCTGGTCGCTGTCCGGCTTCGTCGTACCCGGCATTGTGACCGGGCTTTCCGCCGTCTACGGCACGCAGGCCTTCATCTATGTGGCAATCGTCATTGCCGCCGCCTACTGCCTGTTCGTTCTCTGGCGCGTCGTCATGGTGCGGCCGGTGCCCGCCACCGAGACCGGCAGTTTCGCGCCAATGACGGCGCAGGCGCCGTTGCCTGTCGATCTCGCCTTCGCGCCTGAAGATCAGCGCCGGCGCGAAGGACTTTGAACACCCTCCAGCTGGTTTCAAATCCTCTATTGCCGCGTGGCTGAGGCATCCGGCTGAGGCGCTTTCGGTGCCGGCGCCGGGACCGAAAGGCCTTCGGCATCGAATGCCTGCTTGACGCTCTTGGTGAGGTCGATCTGGGCGGCGAAGAAATCGGCAGCCGCCGTCCAGTAGCGCAAGGTGATGGCGACGGTGCTGTCGCCGACAGTCGCGACAAAGGCGATCGGCGCCGGCTGCCGCCTGACGCGCCGGTCGGCGGCGGCGACACCGAGCATGGTCTTCTGCGCAAAATCGATGTCGTTCCAGGAGCCGATGCTGAGCGTGATGTCGCCGCGGCGCACACCGTTGCGGGTGAAGTTGCGGACCGGCTGGTTCCACAGGGTCGAGTTGGGTGCAAGCACGTAGACGCCTTCGACCGTCCTCAGCGTTGTGGCAAACAGCCCGATCTCCTCGACGGTGCCGGATATCGCGCCGACTTCGACATATTCGCCGATGCGGAACGGCCGCAGCGCCAGGAGCATGATGCCGGCGGCAATGTTCTGCAGCGTGCCTTGCAGCGCCAGGCCGATGGCCAGGCCGGCGGCACCGATAGCGGCAATGATCGAAGCCGTCTGCACGCCGAACTGGCCGAGAACCATGATCACGACCAGTCCCAGGATGGCGTAGCGGACGACCTGCGAGAAGAAATGGCGGAGCGTTTCGTCGAAGCCGCTGATATGGCCGAGGCCGGCATAGATCGAACGCTCGGCGAGGCCGGCGACGATGTAGCCGATGACCAGCAGGATGACGGCGCCGACCGCCGAAAGCGAGTAGGAGACGATCAGCGTGCTGAGTTGCGCCAGGCCGGATTGCACGGTGAGGAGGGCGTTCTGGGGATCGATCGGCATGTCGGGATTCCGGTTCGTGGATGAGCCGATAACCGCTGCGGGGCGAGGCGGTTCCGATTTTCTGGCCCGAAAAGCCGGATATTCGGCCGCTGCCGGGTGCCTGCTTGCGAGCGGTGTCTTGAAACTGCAACCTAACTCTGCCTATCTAAGCAGTGTCACCTGATTTCAGAGGTGATTTGGTTGTTCTTGCTGCGAAAGGAAATACACTGAGAACAGCACTGCGGAAGAAGGCCGACATCGTGCCTTCGCCGGCCGGGATCAGCGTAAACGACGCCGTGTCCCGCGCCATCAAGACAGTCCTTGCCAGTCTGGAAGACTCCAAGGCCGAAAACATCGTCTCAATCGACATTCAGGGGAAATCGAGCCTCGGCGACTACATGGTCGTCGCGTCTGGCCGATCGCACCGTCATGTCTCGGCTGTTGCCGATCATCTCCTTAAGGCGCTCAAGGATGCCGGGCTCGGCACTGCGCGCGTCGAGGGGCTGGCTGGCGCCGACTGGGTCCTGATCGATTCGGGCGACATCATCGTCCATGTCTTCCGTCCCGAGGTCCGCGACTTCTACAATCTCGAAAAGATGTGGCAGGCGCCCGATCTCGAGGAGGAGACCCTCCACTGAGCCGTATTCGTCTTGATGCATGTCGTTGTCCGACATGCATCAGCGGCTCTTCGAGGCAGGGATGAAGATTACGGTTCATGCCGTGGGCCGAATGAAAGCCGGCCCCGAGAAGCAGTTGGCCGACCGCTATTTCGAGCGTTTTGCCAGGAGCGGTCCTGCCGTAGGCCTCGAATTCGCCGGGATCGTCGAGATTGCCGAAGGTCGCGCGCAGACGGCCAATGAGCGCCGGCGCGAGGAAGGCCAGAAGCTGCAGACGCACTTGCAACCGGGCACGGCGCTGATGCTGCTGGATTTGCGCGGCAAGAACCTTTCCTCCGAGGATTTCGCCGGCCGCATAGGTTCGCTGCGCGATGGCGGGCGCAAGGCGCTGGTGATCGCCATTGGCGGCGCCGACGGCCATGACCAGTCACTGCGCGACCTGGCTGATCTGACGGTGTCGCTCGGCGCGCTGACCTGGCCGCATCAGCTGGTCCGCGTGATGCTGGGCGAGCAGCTTTACCGGGCGGCCACGATCCTTTCCGGTCACCCCTACCATCGTTCATGAAGTCGGCTCCGTCGGCGAATTGATGCCAGCCGCCCGGATTTTTGCCCCAATGCTCATCGACAGTTTGGCCTCATGGGGTTTGTCGATGACGGCCGGGGCTCGAACATGGTTGATGGTTCGTTAACGAAGCCGCGCATAGAGTTGGGCTTCAATGTCTGAAGACTGGAAATCACGAACGGGCTCCTGGCGCGTGCGCTACGGCATCGCCGTGGCGACGATCGCGCTTTCGCTCGGCGTCGCGCGGGCCGAGAACACGCTCGACCTGGCGCCCGACCCGGACCAGAGCCGCGCCGAATACGAAAAAGTATCGAAAGAGATCACGCTGTCGTCCGAGCGGCTGGCCAAGCTCGCCGCCGACATAGCGGCTGTCAAGAAGGACCACGCCTCGATCACCGCGGCGCTGATCCAGTCGGCGATGACCGAGCAGAAGCTCGGCCAGGACATCGAGGACATTGGCGGCAAGCTGGAAGGGCTGAAGGCGCAGGAGCAGAAGATCCGCGCCTCACTGGCCGCCAGACGCGACGTTCTGGCCGAAGTGCTCGGCGCGCTGCAGCGCATGGGGCTCAATCCGCCGCCGGCGATCCTGGTCAAGCCGGAGGACGCATTGTCGTCGGTGCGCAGCGCCATCCTGCTCGGTGCCGTGGTGCCGGAACTGCGCCAGCAGACCGACATGTTGCTGGCCGACCTCAAGGAGCAGTCGCGGGTGACGGCCTCGATCGAGGCCGAGCGGGCGCGGCTGACGGCAGCTGTCGGCGAGCAGGCGGCGGAAAAAAAGCGGCTCGGCATGCTGCTCGAAGCCAAGCAGAAGCTCGCCGCCGATACGCAAACCGCGCTGGCCGCCGAAAAGCAGCGGTCCGCGACGTTGGCGGCCAAGGCCGGCAGCCTGAAAGAACTGATCGCCTCGCTCGAGGCCGACAGAGCCCGCAAGGCGGCGGATGCGGCCAAGGCAGCCGAGCAAAAGACGGCCGACGCCGACAAGGGCCCGGCATCGGCTGCGGCGCCGACGGAATTGGCCTCGCTGCCGGTGCCGGAGAGCAACAGGCTCACCGCTGCCGCGCCGTTTTCCGCGCTTCAAGGGCAGATCGCGCTACCGGTCACCGGCAGGATCAAGCGGCGCTTCGGGGCCAACGACGGTAACGGCGCGGTGATGCTCGGTGACATGGTTGCGACACAATCGGGAGCCATCGTCACAGCGCCGGCGGATGGAAATGTGCTTTATGCGGGGCCTTTCCGCTCTTACGGTCAACTCTTGATCCTGAATGCGGGTGACGGCTATCATGTCGTCCTGGCGGGGATGAGCAGAATCAGCGTCGCGTCTGGCCAGTCGGTGCTCGCAGGTGAGCCGGTCGGCGCGATGGGAGAGGCCCGGGTGGCGAGCACCTCGGCATCGAAGAATGGAAATGCCACGCCGGAGCTCTATGTCGAGTTCCGCAAGGATGGAAAACCCGTCGATCCGGCCCCATGGTGGGCGGACCGTTTTTCTGGAAGGACGTGAATGATGCGGAAACTGTCGCTTCTGTTTGCCGGTGCGCTGATGGGTGCATCGGCGATGAGCCTGGTCTATGGCGCGCCCGGCTCGACAGCGAAAGCTGCGGGCTCCGAGACCTATAAGCAACTGGCGATCTTCGGCGATATCTTCGAACGGGTGCGGGCGAATTATGTGACGCCGCCCGACGACAAGTCGCTGGTTGAAAATGCCATCAACGGCATGCTGTCGTCGCTCGACCCGCACTCCTCCTACATGAATGCCGAAGAAGCGCAGGACATGCGCGTGCAGACCAAGGGCGAATTCGGCGGCCTCGGCATCGAGGTCACCATGGAGAACGACCTAGTCAAGGTGATCACGCCGATCGACGATACGCCGGCCGCCAAGGCAGGCGTGCTCGCCGGCGACTATATCGCCAAGATCGACGGCGAGGAGGTCCGCGGCCTGACGCTCAACGACGCCGTCGAGAAGATGCGCGGGCTGGTCAATACGCCGATCAAGCTCACCATCTTGCGCCAGGGCGCCGACAAGCCGATCGAACTGACCGTCGTGCGCGATATCATCAAGGTCAAGGCGGTCAAGTTCCGGGTCGAAAACGACATCGGCTACATGAAGATCACCTCCTTTACCGAAAAAACCTATGACGACCTCGAGAATGCCATCGACACCATCAAGAAGCAGGTGCCGAACGACAAGCTCAAGGGCTACGTGCTCGACCTGCGCCTCAATCCGGGCGGTTTGCTCGACCAGGCGGTGAGCGTGTCCGATGCCTTCCTCGACCGCGGCGAGATCGTCTCGACGCGCGGCCGCGACCCGAAGGACGTCACCCGCTTCGACGCGCGGGCCGGCGACGACATCGGCGGCAAGCCGCTGATCGTGCTCGTCAATGGCGGCTCGGCCAGTGCCTCGGAAATCGTCGCCGGCGCGCTGCAGGATCTGCGCCGCGCCACGGTGGTCGGCACGCAATCCTTCGGCAAGGGTTCGGTGCAGACCATCATCCCGCTTGGCGAGAACGGGGCGCTGCGGCTGACGACGGCGCTCTATTACACGCCGTCCGGCAAGTCGATCCAGGGCAAGGGCATCACGCCCGACATCAAGGTCGACCAGCCGCTGCCGGCGGAACTGCAGGGCAGGGACCTGACGCGCGGCGAATCTGACCTCAAGGGCCATATCAAGGGCGCCGACGAAAGCACGACCGGTTCGGGTTCGGCAGCCTATGTGCCGCCGGAACCGAAGGACGATTTGCAGCTCATCTATGCCGAGCAGCTGCTGCGCGGCCAGAAGACGGATCCGGCGTTCCCGCCGAATCCGCAAAAGGCCGTGTTGAACCAGTAAGGGCAGGCAAGCCGGGCCAAACAGGTCTGGCTGCCTGAGCGAAGCGATGCGATGCTGCCGGGGCCGCGAGGCTCCGGCAGTTTGATTCGGGGGCCGCGGCCGGCATGCCGCGCGTCCAGTGATGCAAGGGGACGCGCCGACATTTTGGATTTTGCGCCTCCGGAGAAGGTTTACTTCGGGGATGCACGCCGGAGGGTGCGGGCTTGGCTGATATCGGCAAGGACATAGAACGACCTCTCGGACAGGCGATTCGGCTGCCGCGCTCAGGCAGCCAGATCAGCGCCGGTACGGTCGCGGCCGCGCTTGTCGTGCTGTCCGTGGTCGGCGTCTCCAGCGCGATCGCCTTGCGAGACAAGCCGTTCCGGAAGCTGCAAGAAGTAGCCGTTTCGACGCCGAAGACGCCGGCGGCGGATACCGCCGCCGCGCCCGCCAAGGCGACGCCCGAAATGGCTGCGCCAGGCAACGCAAGCGGGGCCAACATAAGCGGGCCGAAGACGGGCGGTCCGCAGATCATCCATGTCCAGACCGAGGGGGGCGACGCTCCACCCGAGGCGGCCATAGTCATTCGCGACCCTTCGACGATCGGCCAGAACCTCAGGATCGCGCATATTCCCGACAAGGCGCTGGTCGAGGCCGGCGAGACCGGTCCGCTGCCGATCCGCGCCGCCGACGGCCGGCGCCCGTTCGATGTCTATGCGCGGCCGTGGTCCGGGGCTCGCGGTGCACGCGTCGCGCTCGTCATCGGCGGGCTTGCCGTGTCGCAGACCGGCACGCAGGCAGCCATCGCCAAGCTGCCGGCGGAAGTGACGCTGGCCTTCGCGCCGCAAGGCAACAGCATCGGCCGCTGGATGCAGGTGGCGCGGCAGAGTGGCCATGAGGTCATCATGCAGGTACCGCTTGAGCCGTTCGACTATCCGAACGTCAATCCCGGCCGTAACACGCTGACCGTGGCTGCAACGCCGGACGAGAATTTGAAGAATTTACGCTGGGCGCTGTCGCGAACGACCAACTACACCGGCGTCATGAACTATATGGGCGCCCGCTTTTCGGCCGACGCGACGGCGATGGGGCCGTTGATGGCCGAGCTTGGCAAGCGTGGTCTGGCCTATGTCGACGACGGTTCGTCGGCGCGCAGCCTGGCACCCGAACTGGCGCTGAAGGACGGCGTGCCGTTCGTCGGCGGCGATACGGCGATCGATGCGGTGCAGGACCGCGGCGCCATATTGAAGAAACTGGATGGGCTGGAAGCGACGGCACGGGCGAAAGGCTTTGCCGTCGGCATCGGCTCGGCTTTCGACCTGACGGTGGATACGGTGTCTTCCTGGGTGACCGAGGCCAAGAAGCGTGGCATCGAGATCGTGCCGGTTTCGGCGGTGGCCATAGATCCGGAAAAAGGCTGAGATGACAAAGAACAAGCTCGTTGAGCCCGAGACGCTGCCCTACCGGCCCTGCGTAGGGGTGATGGTCCTCAATGAGGCCGGCCTGGTCTGGGTCGGCCGTCGCATTGCCGAGCCGGACAGCGAATTCGCTGGAACGACGCAGCTCTGGCAGATGCCGCAGGGCGGCATCGATGATGGTGAGGAGCCGCTGCCCGCGGCGGCGCGTGAACTTTACGAAGAGACCGGCATGCGCTCGGTGTCGCTGCTGGCCGAGGCGCCGCACTGGATCAAATACGACCTGCCGGCGCATCTGGTCGGCGTCGCCTTCAAGGGACGATATCGCGGCCAGACGCAGAAATGGTTTGCCTTCCGTTTCCACGGCGACGAAAGCGAGATCGAGATCAATCCGCCGCCGGCTGGCCACAAGGCCGAGTTCGACCGGTGGGCGTGGCGGCCGATGCTGGAATTGCCGGGCCTGATCGTGCCGTTCAAGCGCAAGGTCTACGAAGACGTGGTAGCGGCGTTCCGGCACCTGGTGGCGTAGCCGCCGGCCTTCCGTTAAAACAGGTCGGCATGAACGACATCTCCAGCAAATCTCTTCCGCCGACCGTCACCCTGGGCGAACCGATCAGCGAAGCCGCGGCAGGGGCGATCCTGACCATCGATCTCGGCGCCGTCCGTGAGAACTACCGGCGGCTGAAGGCGCGGCTGGGCGGCGTCGGCTGTACTGGAGTGGTCAAGGCCGACGGCTATGGGATTGGCGCGGCGCCGGTGGCGGCGGCGCTGATGGGTGAGGGCTGCAATACTTTCTTTGTTGCGCATTTGGCCGGCGGCATCTTGCTGCGCAAGGCGCTCGGCTCAGACCCGGCCATCTACGTGCTGAACGGCATTCCGCCGGGTGCGGAAAGGGACGCGGTTGCGGCAGGGCTTTGCACCGTACTCAACAGCGCCAGCCAACTCGCGGCATGGCGCGAGATGGCCGGGCGGGTGGGCCGTAAGTTGCCGGCCGCCCTCCAGGTCGACAGCGGCATGTCGCGGCTCGGCATGACGCCATCCGAGGTGAAGGCAGTCGCGCAGGATCCGCAGGCTTTCGACGGTGTCGAACTGACCTTCGTGATGAGCCATCTCGCCTGCGCCGACGAACCCGAGCAGCCGGCCAACGAGCGGCAGCGGCTGGAATTCGAACGGCTGCGCCGGATGCTGCCGGAAGCGCCGGCTTCCCTTGCCAATTCATCAGGCATTTTTCTCGGGCAGCGCTATCACTACGACCTCGTTCGTCCGGGTGCCGCTCTCTATGGTGTCAATCCGACGCCGGCGAAGGACAATCCGATGCTGCCGGTGGTGCGATTGCAAGCCAAGGTCATCCAGACGCGGATGCTGGAGGCCGGCACCGGTGTCGGCTACGGCCACACTTTCCACACCAAGGCTCCGCTTGCCGCGGCGACGATTTCGCTCGGCTATGGCGATGGCTGGCATCGACGCGCCGCTTCCTCCGCCTGGCTCGAAAATGTGCGGCTGCCCTTCGTCGGCCGGGTTTCGATGGATTCGATCATCCTCGACATTTCCGCATTGCCGCCCGGCAGGCTGAAGGCCGGCGACCTCGTCGAACTCATCGGACCGTCGTCGCAGACGGTGGACCAGGTAGCCGGCCAGGCCGGCACCATCGGCTATGAGGTCTTGACCAGCCTCGGCCACCGTTTCCACCGGCGCTATGTGAATGGCTAGGACGCAAGGTTGTTGTCCTCACGCATGTCTTTTCCCTAAGCATCGGCACTTGGCTGACGCCACAGAATCCGGCAGACATGAGGCGGCGATGATCCCGGTCTCGAATCCCGACGAGATGCCGCCGCGGAGAACCAAACGATGAAGATCTTCGTGCTGGGCGGCGGCGTGATCGGGGTCACCACCGCCTATTTTCTTGCCGAGGCCGGTCATCAGGTGACGGTGATCGATCGCCAGAAAGGCCCGGCGCTGGAAACCAGCTTTGCCAATGCCGGCGAGATCTCGCCCGGCTATGCCTCGCCCTGGGCCGGGCCCGGCGTTCCGCTGAAGGCCATCAAATGGCTTTTGATGAAGCACGGTCCACTGGTGGTGCGACCGGCCCTCGATCCGCATATGTGGATATGGCTGGTCAAGATGCTGCGCAATTGCACGGCTGAACGCTACGCGCTGAACAAGGCGCGCATGGTGCCGCTGGCCGAGTACAGCCGCGACACGCTGAAGGCGCTGCGCGAGGCGACCGGCATCGCCTATGACGAGCGCGCCAAGGGCACGCTGCAGCTCTTCCGAACGCAAAAGCAGCTCGACGGCTTCGGCGGCGATGTCGAGGTGCTGAAGGCCTATGGCGTCCCCTACGAGGTCCTCGACCCCGACGGCTGCATTGCGGCCGAGCCTGGGCTGGCCGGCGTGCGCGAGAAATTCGTCGGTGGCCTGCGGTTGCCCGGCGACGAAACCGGCGACTGCAAGATGTTCACCGACAGGCTTGCCGAGCTTTGCGCGGCACGCGGCGTCACCTTCGAATACGACACGGAGATACGGCGCGTCGTCAAGAAGCGCGATCGCATCACCAACATCAGCACCAGCAAGGGCTGGATGGTCGCCGATGCCTATGTGATGGCGATGGGCAGCTATTCGGCACGGTTCATGCGCATGCTGAAGCGGCCCATCCCGGTCTACCCGGTCAAGGGCTATTCGATCACCCTGCCGATCAAGGACGCCGCCGCTGCACCGGTCTCGACCGTGATGGACGAGAGCTACAAAGTAGCGATCACCCGGCTCGGCGACCGTATCCGGGTCGGCGGCACGGCGGAGATTTCCGGCTTCGACCTGCGGCTGCATGAATCGCGGCGCCGCACGCTCGAACATTCGGTCGGCGACCTGTTTCCGGGCAGCGGCGATATGCGATCGGCGACCTTCTGGTGCGGGCTGCGGCCGATGACACCGGACGGGCCGCCGCTGATCGGCCGCACCGATTTCTCCAATCTCTATCTCAACACTGGCCATGGCACACTCGGCTGGACCATGGCCTGCGGCTCGGCCAAAGTTCTGGCCGACATCATCTCCAGCCGGGTGCCCGACATCGACGTCGGCGATCTCGGGCCCGGACGATACGCCAAGTAAGACGCCCACCAGCTAAGACAGCCAGCGGCCGGCAGGCTCACGCGAACAAACCCCTGTCTCGTTCGACGGCCTTGGTAATGAAGCTCGCGACGACCTGGACGCGGCGCAGCGGCCTGACCGATTCATGATAGACCAGCCAGTAGGCGCGGCGGATGGGTGCGACGATATCGAGAGGCACCAGCTCCGGCATCGAGCGGGCAACGAAGGTGTGCAGGATGCCGATGCCGGCGCCGGAACGCACCGCTTCGGCCTGGCCGAGCGCGGAGGAAATGGCGAAGCTGGTCCGCCAGTCGGGGCTGAATTCGGCCGCGTAGTCGAGCGAGGGACTGACGATCAGGTCCGGCACGTAGCCGATCAGCGTATGCTGGCCTAGCTCGGCGGCGGTTCCGGGCAGGCCATGGGTGTCGGCGTAGGCACGCGACGCGAACAGGCCGAGCGTGTAGTCGACCAGCTTTCCCGCCACCAGGCGGCCTTCCGTCGGTCGTTCGACGGTGATGGCAATGTCGGCCTCGCGCCGGGACAAAGAGAAGGAGCGTGGCACCGGCACCAGCTGGATGGTGAGCTCACGGTGCAGAGCGGTCAGCGCGCCGAGGCGCCTGGCCAGGAACGCGACGCCAAAGCCGTCCGGCGCGCCGATGCGCACGGTGCCCGAGATGTCGTCGCCTTCGCCTGAAACGGTCGAGCGCGCGGCGATCATGTCGCCCTCCATGCGTTCGGCAATCTCGAGGAAACGCTCGCCCGCCGGCGTCAGCTCGCTGCCGGTGGTAAGCCGGCGAAACAGTTTTGTCCTGAGCGCTGCCTCGAGGGCGGCAATGCGGCGCGAGACGGTCGCGTGATTAAGCTCCAGCCGCCTGGCGGCGCCGAGGATCTGGCCGGCCCGCGCTACGGCAAGGAAGATACGGGCATCATCCCAGTTCATGAGGGTGGTCCGGATAATGACGATTACGGCAGCGCTCGACGGCGAAGAAACTCAATTTCTCAATCCCATGGCGTACACCGCACATCTCTATCATTTGCGCTATTTGATGCACAGACACCCACCGCTATCTATTTTGTGCACAACGGTTGCGTTTTCGCTCGCGTTGCCATCGCTCCCGCAAAGGCGGACAATGCCTCATCACGAACCAGGGAGAGAGACCATGATCGAATACGGTCATTTCATCGGCGGCAAGCGCGTCGCCGGAACCAGCGGCCGCAAGCAGGACGTCATGCAGCCGATGGACGGCACGGTGCGCGGCACGGTGGCGCTGGCTTCGCAGGCGGAATTGCGTGCGGCGGTCGAAAACGCCAAGGCCGCACAGCCCGGCTGGGCGGCGACCAATCCGCAGCGGCGCGTACGCGTCCTGATGCGGTTCCTCGAGCTGGTCGCCAAGGAGTATGACGCGCTGGCCGAGATATTGGCGCGCGAACACGGCAAGACCATCGCCGACGCCAAGGGTGACATCCAGCGCGGCCTCGAAGTGGTCGAGGTCTGCATCGGTGCGCCGCATATGATGAAGGGCGAGTTCACCGATGGCGCCGGCCCCGGCATCGACGTCTATTCGATGCGCCAGCCGCTCGGCGTCGTCGCCGGCATCACGCCGTTCAATTTTCCGGCGATGATCCCGCTGTGGAAGATCGCGCCGGCCATCGCCTGCGGCAATGCCTTCATTCTCAAGCCGTCCGAACGCGACCCGGGCGTACCGATGCGCATTGCCGAACTGTTTATCGAGGCCGGTCTGCCGGCGGGCATCCTCAATGTCGTCAATGGCGACAAGGAAGTGGTCGACGCCATCCTCGACGATGCTGACATCAAGGCCATCGGTTTCGTCGGCTCGACACCGATCGCCCAGTACATCTATTCGCGCGGCTGCGCGGCCGGCAAGCGCGTGCAGTGCTTCGGCGGTGCCAAGAATCACATGATCATCATGCCGGATGCCGACATGGACCAGACCGTCGACGCGCTGATCGGCGCCGGCTACGGCTCGGCCGGCGAGCGCTGCATGGCGATCTCGGTGGCCGTCCCGGTCGGCAACGACACCGCCAACCGGCTGATGGAAAGACTGGTGCCGCGCGTCGAGAGCCTGAAGGTCGGTCCGTCGACGGATTCTTCCGCCGATTTCGGCCCGCTGGTCACGGCGCAGGCGCTGGAGCGGGTCAAGTCCTATGTCGACACCGGTGTCAAGGAAGGCGCCAAGCTGGTCGTCGACGGCCGCGGCTTCTCCATGCAGGGCTACGAGAACGGCTACTATATGGGCGGCTGCCTGTTCGACAACGTGACCGCCGACATGCGTATCTACAAGGAAGAGATCTTCGGGCCGGTGCTGTCGGTGGTGCGCGCACCGACCTACGAGAACGCCATCAAGCTCGCCAACGAGCACGAGATGGGCAATGGCGTCGCCATCTTCACCCGCGACGGCGACGCGGCGCGCGACTTCGCCTCGCGGGTTCAGGTCGGCATGGTCGGGATCAACGTGCCGATCCCGGTGCCGATCGCCTACTACACCTTTGGCGGCTGGAAGGCGTCCTCCTTCGGCGACCTCAACCAGCACGGGCCGGACGCGTTCCGCTTCTACACCAAGACCAAGACGGTAACGTCGCGCTGGCCGTCCGGCGTGAAGGACGGTGCCGAGTTCGTCATCCCGACGATGAACTGACCGAACGGTTTCTGTCAGCGCGTCCTCGCCTTCGGCTTGGGGCGCGCTGGCCGGCGTGAAGGACGGCGCCGAATTCGTCACCCCGACGATGAACTGATCCAAATCGCAGAAAGCAAGAAAAGGCCCGGGCACCAAGCTCGGGCCTTTTTGTCGCGGTCTTCATCGGCATGAACACTAATGTGATGGAACCAAGAAGGCAGCAATCTTCTTAGGTTGCAGTCCTGCCGCGAAGGAGATGCTGGCAGATCAACCAACGGCGCTGGTGACGGCTCCGGGGGATATCGTCCGGCGCAAAGGAGGTGTCAGATGGCACGTCTCATGGCGACTATAGCTTGCGCTGCGATGGCCCTTTCCGCCGTCCCGGCAATGGCTGCCGAGCAATGTGCGGCACGCGCCGATATGGTCAAGGCGCTCGGCGAGAAGTTTCATGAAAACCCGAGCGCGGTCGGCGTCGTCAATCCGAATGTGGTGCTTGAAGTCTTCGTTTCCGACAAGGGCACATGGACCATCCTCGCCAGCGACACAAAAGGTCAAAGCTGCGTGATTTCAGTCGGCGAAGGCTGGGAGAGCGCGATGACGAAAGCGGCGCTGCCAGGCACCTGAACGATTTATCACGGGTCTGCGCGCCTCGGCATGGCCGCGCGGCCTGTGGCTCATTCTTTCGGCGACAGCCGTAAAACGGATCTGCAGGCGCCCGCTTGGGCGCCTGCTTGCGCTTTTCCATTATCGATACCATATATCGAGAACATAATGGGAACATCTTAAATCGTTCCCACCAATGGCAGACCGGAACACAGAAAGGAACGACGCGATGATGATGACGTCGGAACCGGCCTGGATCGCTCCGGCAAAATGAGGCCGTCAAACCCCTCCTTTGCCGGAACGTGATGGCAAAGGAGGTGCCCTATGGCACGCAAATCGCTGTTGAGATGGGTGAAAACCCTGGTTCTTGCTGGCGCATTGGCGGTGGGTACGAACACCGCAGGCGCGCAATATCAACACTGCGTTGAACATGGCGAGCTCGTCGCCCATTTGAGCGAGAAGTTCCAGGAAAGGCAGTTTGCTTTGGGGCTGATCGGTCATGAGGCGGTCATGGAAGTCTTTGTCGCCGAGACCGGAACCTGGACCATCGTCGTCACCGATATCGCCGGCAGAAGCTGCATCGTCGCGGCCGGCGACAATTGGGAAAACGTGATGGCCCTGCCCGGCCAGGGGGCATGACGAAATGGCAGGCTCAGCGTGTGGCAGCTGCCTCGGCATGGCCGCGCAAAAGCGCCATCAGGCGCTTGGCGTCCTTGGCCGCGGCATCTTCGTCGCCGGCGAGGATCGAACGGATCAGTGCGACATGGTGCTCGGCGGATTCGGCCAATCCGGTATCGGCCTTGTAGCGGAACCAGAAGCGACGGCTATGGGTTTGCAAGGGTGCCGCCAGGCGCGCGGCGAACGGGTTGTCGGCAGCCAGCGCCAGCGCCTCGTCAAGCGCCTTGTCGGCCTGGATAAAGTAGAACACATTTTCCGAAATCACCGCCTTTTGCATGGCAAGGGCAGCGTCATGGAACAGGTCGGCGGCCTCGCGGGTAACGAAGCGGGCGGCCGAGCGGGCAAGCACCACCTCGACGCCACGGCGGGCGTCGAGGACACGCAGCCAGTCGCCGGGGTGAAGCGGCGCGATGGCGATGCCGGCGCGCGGCCGGACCTCGAGCAGCCCCTCCCAGGCCAGCCGCTGGATTGCTTCGCGAACCGGGGTGCGGCCGAGGCCGAGCCTGTCAATCAGCGCCCCCTCGGTGATGAAGCTCGCCGGCGCCAGTTCGAGAGTTACGATCATGTGCTCGAGCCTGCGGTAGGCCTTCGCAGTTGCCGGCTCGGAGCCCGGGCTGTCATATACCAATGCGGCATCTCCTGATATATTGTTGATATATCATATCAGATTCAACGTTGACAGCCGGCTTCTTAAGAAATATACGACTGATATATCAGATGGAGCGATCGACATGTGGGCCGGAGTCTTCCCCGCCGTTACGACCAAATTCACCGAGGACGACGGCCTCGACCATGCCGAGATGGAGCGCTGCTTTGCGCTGCAGATGGAGGCCGGCTGTGACGGCATCATCGTCTGCGGGTCGCTCGGCGAAGGCCCGATGCTGTCGCACGACGAGAAGATCGCGGTGCTGAAGACCGCGCAGAAGATCGCCGGCAAGAAACCGGTGCTGTTGACGGTCAACGAGGCCGGTACACGCGAGGCGGCGGCGATCGCGCGCCGCGCCGCCAAGGAAGGCGCCAACGGTTTGATGGTGGTGCCGAGCCCGATCTACCATACCAATGCCGAGGAGACGGTCGCGGCACTCAGCGCCGTCGCCGCGGCCGGCGACCTGCCGGTGATGATCTACTCCAACCGGCTTGCCTACCGCGTCGACGTTACCGTCGACCAGATGGAGGAGTTGGCGAAGGACCAACGCTTCGTCGCCATAAAAGAGTCCTCCGACGACATCCGCCGCTCGACCGAGATCATCAACCGCCTCGGCGACCGCTACGACCTGTTCACCGGCGTAGACAATCTCGCCTTCGAGGCGCTGTCGGTCGGCGCCATCGGCTGGGTGGCGGGCCTGGTCACCGCGTTCCCGCGCGAGACCGTCGCCATCTACCAGCTGATGCGACAGGGCCGCCGCGAGGAGGCGTTGAAGATCTACCGCTGGTTCCGGCCGCTGCTCGACCTCGACGTTTCGACCTATCTGGTACAGAACATCAAGCTTGCCGAAGTGCTGGCGATCAACACCAACGACCGCGTGCGCATGCCGCGCCAGCCATTGTCGGGCGAGCGGCGCAAGGCAGTCGAAAAGATCGTCAGGGATGCGCTGGCGGTACGGCCAGAGCTGCCGACATTCTGATCCAGTCGCTTTGAAGGCATTTGCAGATGTGCAGCGCGGCGCATGGCAATGAATGATAATGCTACGCTCGATGTCGCCATCATTGGTGGCGGCATCATCGGCATCTGCGCCGCCGCCTTTCTGGCAGAGGCGGGGCGAAACGTGACGATCTTCGATCGGACGGGGATCTGTGAGGAAACCAGTTCCGGCAATGCCGCTGCCTTTGCCTTCTCCGATGTGCTGCCGCTCGCCCACAAGGGCATGATCAAGCAGTTGCCGAAATGGCTCGCCGACCCGCTCGGCCCGCTCAGCATCCCACCCGCGTATCTGCCGAAGCTGCTGCCCTGGCTGGTCCGCTTCTGGCGCGCCGGCCGAAGCGACCGCTATGAACCCGGCCTTGCCGCGCAGGCCGGGATGATGAAGCTCGCCGAGGCGGAATGGATGGGCTTGCTCGACCGTTCCGGCACACGGCCGATGCTGCATGAGGACGGCTCGCTCGAACTCTACGACAGCGAGGCCGAGTTCAAGGCTTCACTGCCCGGCTGGGCGGCAAGGCAGCGCTTCGGCATCGGCTTCAGCCATGTCGAGGGGAGCGCTCTCACAGCCCTGCAGCCCGGTCTGTCGCCGCGCTTCGTCAAGGGAACGTTCGTGCCGGGGTGGAAAACCGTTGCCGATCCCAAGCTGCTTGGAAAGGCCTTGTGGGCCTATGCCGAGAGGTTGGGCGCCGTGTTCGAAAGGGCCCGGATCGAGCGTGTCGAGGCGGGACAGGACGGCGCGATCCTGACCACGGCCGACGGCACGCGGCGACGGGCGAAGCACGTCGTCGTCGCTGCCGGGGCCTGGTCGCATCTGCTGGCGAGACATCTCGGCGACGGAATCCCGCTGGAGACCGAGCGTGGCTACAACACGACGTTGCCGAAGACTGCCTTTGACGTAAAGCGGCAATTGATCTTCTCCGGGCATGGCTTCGTCATCACGCCGCTCGAGACGGGCCTGCGCGTCGGCGGCGCGGTCGAACTCGGCGGCCTTGAGAGGCCGCCCAATTATGCGCGCTCGAGAGCGCTGCTCGAAAAGGCGCAGAAATTCCTGCCGGGACTGGATCCGGCCAATGGGCGCGAATGGATGGGGTTCCGGCCGTCGCTGCCGGATTCGCTGCCGGTGATCGGGCGGTCGCAACAAACGCCGTCGGTGGTGTATGGTTTCGGCCACGGTCACCTCGGCCTGACCCAGGCCGCGGCGACCGGGCGCTTGATCCGCGAGCTCGTTCTCGGGCAGAATCCATCGCTCGATCTCGGCCCGTTCAGCCCGCAACGGTTTTGAGTTCGAAGACAGTCAGTTGGGAGCCGGCATGGCCAAGAATTCCTTCTTCTGCATAGACGGCCACACCTGCGGCAATCCGGTGCGGCTGGTCGCCGGCGGCGGGCCTTTGCTCAAGGGCTCGACGATGATGGAGCGGCGAGCGCATTTCCTGGCCGAATATGACTGGATCCGCACCGGGCTGATGTTCGAGCCGCGCGGCCATGACGTGATGTCCGGCTCGATCCTCTATCCGCCGACGCGTGAAGATTGCGACATCGCCATCCTGTTCATCGAAACCTCGGGCTGCTTGCCGATGTGCGGCCACGGCACCATCGGCACGGTAACTTTTGCCGTCGAGCATGGGCTGATCAAGCCGAAGACACCGGGCGTGCTCAGGCTGGATACGCCGGCGGGCTTGGTCGTAGCGGAGTACAGCCAAGTCGGCGACTATGTCGAGGAGGTGCGCATCACCAATGTGCCTTCCTTCCTCTATGCCGAGGCTCTGACGGTCGAATGCCCCGGGCTCGGCGAGATCAGCGTCGATGTCGCCTATGGCGGCAATTTCTACGCCATCGTCGAACCGCAAAAAACCTATCGCGACATGGCCGACCATTCGGCCGGCGAACTGATCGCCTGGAGCCCGGTGATGCGGCAGCGGCTCAACGAGAAATATTCCTTCGTCCACCCGGAGAATCCCGGCATCGATAAGCTGTCGCACATATTGTGGACCGGGGCGCCGACCAACCCGCAAGCCGATGCCCGCAACGCCGTCTTCTACGGCGACAAGGCAATCGACCGCTCGCCCTGCGGCACCGGCACCTCGGCGCGGATGGCGCAGCTTCACGCCAAGGGCAAGCTTGGGGTCGGCAACGACTTCGTCCACGAATCGATCATCGGGTCGCTGTTCAAGGGCAGGGTGGAGAAAGAGGTCACCGTCGCTGGCAAGCCGGCAATCATTCCGTCGATCGGCGGGTGGGCGCGGATGACCGGATTGAACACGATCTTCATCGACGACCGCGACCCGTTCGCGCACGGCTTCGTCGTCAAATAGAGAAAACGCTGACGCAAGCGAAAGAAAGAGAGCGCAAACGGATTGCCTTCGACGGCGCAACGATCCCGCTCATCAACTTATTTTGACGGCGATTTCTTCGAAATGGGTCGCATGCTGCGATTGAATCGTCAAAGACATTGCGTTAGGCCAATGGTAGGGTCCGCGATGGTCCAGGGGGCGGACGGGAACAAAACGGGCAATCGGACGACGTGCGGCGAAAACACGCGTAATGATCGAAAAATCACGTTGCAATCCGGGCTCGAAACTTTACGACTAGGGAAAATACGAAAAGGAATGCGTCTGCATGGGCGACATTCCAGGGGAGCCACGACAGCATGCAGTATTTTGTCCAGCAGCTTATCAACGGGCTGACGCTGGGATCGATCTATGGGCTGATAGCGATCGGCTATACGATGGTCTACGGCATCATCGGCATGATAAATTTCGCCCATGGCGACATTTTCATGATCGGCGCTTTCACCGCGCTCATCGTTTTCCTTATCCTCGGTGCATTGTTCTATTCGCTGCCGATCGTCGTTGCGCTGCTGATCATGATGATCGTCGCGATGCTGCTGACCAGCCTGTATAACTGGACGATCGAGAAGGTGGCCTACCGGCCTTTGCGCGGTTCATTCCGGCTGGCGCCGCTGATCACCGCGATTGGCATGTCGATTGCGCTGTCCAATTTCGTCCAGGTGACGCAAGGGCCGCGCAACAAGCCGGTCCCGCCAATGGTGTCCAAGGTCTACAACATCGAAGGCATCAGCGTCTCGCTGAAGCAGATCATCATCGTCCTGGTCACCATAGTCCTGCTGGCGCTGTTCTGGTACCTGGTCAACAAGACCTCGCTCGGCCGGGCACAGCGCGCCTGCGAGCAGGATCGCAAGATGGCCGCACTGCTCGGCGTCGACGTCGATCGCACCATCTCGATCACCTTCATCATGGGCGCCGCCCTTGCCGCCGTCGCCGGCACGTTGTTCCTGATGTATTACGGCGTTGTGGTGTTTTCCGACGGCTTTACGCCCGGTGTGAAGGCGTTTACTGCCGCGGTGCTCGGCGGCATCGGCTCACTGCCCGGCGCCGTGCTCGGCGGGCTGATGATTGGCTTCATCGAAAGCATGTGGTCGGCTTATTTCTCGATCGACTACAAGGACGTCGCCGCCTTCTCCATCCTGGCGATCGTGCTGATCTTCCTGCCTTCCGGCATTCTCGGCCGGCCAGAAGTCGAAAAGGTCTGAGATCATGGCGGTTACCGTGTCTCCGGAAAGCACCGTCGTCGCCACCCCGGTCCAGCGCGCTTTTCGCGAAGCGCTCTATGCCGGCGCCATCTCGCTTGGCCTGTTCGTGCTGTTCATCGGCCTGAAAACCGACCAGAATATCTCCAACGAACTGATCCTGGTGCAACGCTGGGGCTTGCTCGCCGGCGTCGTGATCGCCACCATGGCAGGACGCTTCCTCTATGTCGCCTATGGCCAGCCCTTCCTGGCGAACCAGAAGATCGTCGACGTCGCCACCGGCCTGCTGCCGGTCAGCCTGGCTTCGCGATTCTTCCGCCTTCCCGCGTTCATCGTGGCGCTCGCCGTCGCCGTTATTCTGCTCGCGCTCAGCGGCTTTCTGACCGAGGCCTTAGGGCCGGAACTTTCCGATTTTGTGCGGTTCCTGCGGGCGCTCGCAATCATCTATGCGCTGGCTTGGCTGATATATCGGTTCCGGGCCTTCATTCACGCTCATTTCTCGGCATTGGGCATAACCGCACTGGCGCTCTACCCGATTATCGTGGTGTTGGTGCTGGCTCTATATGCCGGGTCGATGGCCGCCGGTTTCCAGGGCTCGCTGAAATATGTCGACAATTACGGCATCCAGATCCTGATCTACGTGATGCTAGCTTGGGGGCTGAATATCGTTATCGGCTTGGCCGGCTTGCTCGATCTCGGCTATGTCGCCTTCTACGCCGTCGGTGCCTACGCCTATGCGCTGCTCGGCACGCATTTCGGCCTCTCCTTCTGGATCCTGCTGCCCGCCGCTGGCCTGATGGCTGCGTTCTGGGGCGTGATGCTCGGCTTCCCGGTGCTGCGCCTGCGCGGTGACTATCTGGCGATCGTGACGCTCGCCTTCGGCGAAATCATAAGGCTGGTGATCATCAACTGGCGCGAGGTGACCAACGGCTCGGCCGGCATTTCCGGCATCCCGAAGGTGTCTTTCTTCGGCCTGATGTCGTTCAACGTCTCCGATCCGAACTACATCTCGAAGGTGCTCGGCATCGCCCAATCGGGTGCCTACTACAAGATATTCCTCTACTATTTGATCCTTGGGCTCTGTCTGCTGACGGCCTTCGTCACCGTGAGGCTCAGGCGTCTGCCGGTCGGCCGCGCCTGGGAAGCGCTGCGCGAGGACGAGATCGCCTGCCGCTCGCTCGGTATCAACACCACCACCACCAAGCTCACGGCCTTTGCCACGGGCGCGATGTTTGGCGGCTTCGCCGGCTCGTTCTTTGCCGCGCGGCAAGGCTTCGTCAGCCCGGAATCCTTCGTCTTCCTGGAATCCGCGATCATCCTTGCCATCGTCGTGCTTGGCGGCATGGGCTCGCTGGTCGGCATTGCCGTCGCCGCGATGGTGATGATCGGCGGCACCGAAATCCTGCGCGAACTGGATTTCCTCAAGACCGGCCTGAGTTGGGGCAACATCAAGGTTATACCCGGGTTCGGCCCCGACTTCACGCCGGAGCTTTATCGCATGCTGTTGTTCGGCATGGCCATGGTCATCGTCATGCTGTGGAAGCCGCGCGGCTTCGTCGGCAGCCGCGAGCCGACAGCCTTCCTCAAGGTGCGCAGGGCGGTGTCGGGGTCCTTCACCAAGGAGGGACACGGCTGATGAACGCGAGCCCCTCCGTGAACGATGCCATCCTGCAGGTCGATCATTTGTCGATGAAGTTCGGCGGTCTCGTCGCCATCGGCGACCTGTCGTTCCAGGCCAAACGCGGCGAGATCACCGCGCTGATCGGTCCCAACGGCGCCGGCAAGACCACCGTGTTCAATTGCATCACCGGTTTCTACAAACCGTCGGAAGGCATGATCACGCTCAATCGGCGCGACGGCTCGACCTTCCTGCTCGAACGTTTGCCGAACCATGAAATCCCGGCGCGAGCCAAGGTGGCGCGCACCTTCCAGAACATCCGCCTGTTCTCGGGCATGACGCTGCTGGAGAACCTGCTGGTGGCCCAGCACAACAAGCTGATGAAGGCGTCCGGCTATACCATTCTCGGCCTGTTCGGTTATAGCGGATACAGACAGGCTTCGGCGGAATCGGTTGAACTGGCCGAGCACTGGCTGGAAAAGGCCGATCTCGTCGACCGCGCCGACGATCCTGCCGGCGATCTGCCCTATGGCGCGCAGCGACGGCTCGAAATTGCTCGCGCCATGTGCACCGGCCCTGAGCTTCTGTGCCTCGACGAGCCGGCCGCCGGCCTTAATCCGAAGGAATCGGCGGCGCTCAATGCACTGCTGATGGACATCAAGGACAACACCGGCACGTCGATCCTTTTGATCGAACACGATATGGCGGTGGTTATGCAGATTTCAGACCATGTCGTCGTGCTCGAATACGGGCGCAAGATCTCCGACGGCAACCCGCAATCGGTGCGGACCGACCCGCGCGTCATCGCTGCCTACCTCGGCGTCGAAGACGAGGACGTCGAGACGGTGCTGACCGAAGTCGGCGACGAAGACGTCATCGAGCAATTGGATACGGGTCCGGATGCGGCCCACGGCCCAGGCACATCGTCTTCGTATCTCGCCGGACCGGTTGTCGACACGGTTGGCCACAGCGAGGGCGAACGCGTCACCGTGTCAAAGGGCGCTTCGAAAGCCGGGCAGATCGATGCAAGGTCGAGTGCCGCGGCAAAGTCCGGATCGCCGGCCAAAGCCAAATCGGCCGCGAAATCTTCTGCCGCAAAATCTTCCACTGCAAAGCCGGCCTCCAAGGCTCCGGTGAAGTCAAAAACTCCCGGCACCTCTAATCGGCGTGGGGGGCGGAAATAATGGCCGGCACAACGCTGCTCGATATCAAGGGCGTCCAGACCTACTACGGCAACATCAGGGCGCTGAACGGCGTCGATGTCACGGTCAAGCAAGGTGAGATCGTAGCGCTGATCGGTGCCAACGGCGCCGGCAAGTCGACGCTGATGATGACCATCTTCGGTGCTCCCCGCGCCCGCGCGGGTACCATCACATTCGCCGGTACCGACATCACCCAGATGCCGACCCACGAGATCGCGCGCATGCGCATCGCCCAGTCGCCGGAAGGGCGCCGCATTTTCCCGCGCATGACGGTGATGGAAAACCTGCAAATGGGCGCCAGCCTCGACAACCTCGAGCATTATGACGAGGACGTCGAGAAGGTGTTCACGCTGTTTCCACGCCTGAAGGAACGCATTGCCCAGCGTGGTGGCACGCTGTCCGGCGGCGAGCAGCAGATGCTGTCGATCGGGCGCGCGCTGATGGCGCGGCCGAAGCTGCTTTTGCTCGACGAGCCGTCGCTTGGCCTGGCGCCGCTGATCGTCAAGCAGATATTCGACGCTATCCGGGAGCTGAACCGCACGCAGGGACTGACCGTGTTCCTGGTCGAGCAAAACGCCTTCGGCGCTCTGAAGCTCGCCACGCGCGGCTATGTCATGGTCAACGGCAACGTGACGATGAGCGGCACCGGCAAGGAGTTGCTCGCCAATCCGGAGGTGCGCGCCGCCTATCTCGAAGGCGGCCATCACTGAGTTTCAGGAGACATCAATCATGCAGGGCATTGTCTATGAGGAACCCTCGATCTGGCAGTTCTTCTTCGTCACCTGCCTGCTCGGCGGCTGGGCGGCGTGGATGACGGGCAAGGCATGTGCGCAGACGTGGCGCAGCTTCGCCCAGTTGTTCGCCTACATGCTGGGGCTCGGCATCGGCGTAAGATTCATCCATCATGCGCTGTTCGGCGGAACGATGTTTTCGCTGCATTACTACGTGGTCGACACCATCGTGCTGATGATATTGGGCTTCATTGGCTACCAATACACGCGCACCAACCAGATGGTAACGCAGTATAATTGGCTTTACGAAAGAGCCTCTCTTTTGAGCTGGAAACCAAAAGGTTGACATTTATCATTAACGGCGCTTCAGGGATGAATCGGCGTGACAAGTGCCTGAAAATCGGCAAAGTACTCTTTCTGCGAGCAAGAGTGGGCATCGCATGAAAGCAACATCCACGCCCACTCGGTAAATGGGAGCGTTTCAATGAAAAAGTCACTTTTGTCCGCCGTCGCCCTGACCGCGCTTGTCGCGTTCAGCGGCAGCGCGTGGGCTGACATCCTGATCGGCGTTGCCGGTCCGATCACTGGCCCGAACGCAGCATTCGGCGCGCAGTTGCAGAAGGGCGCCGAACAGGCTGCCGCCGATATCAACGCGGCTGGCGGCATTAACGGCGAGCAGATCAAGATCGAGGTCGGCGACGACGTGTCGGATCCGAAGCAGGGCATCTCGGTCGCCAACAAGTTTGTCGCCGATGGCGTCAAATATGTCGTCGGCCACTTCAATTCGGGCGTCACCATTCCGGCGTCAGAGGTCTATGCCGAGAACGGCATTCTCGTCATCACGCCTTCCGCGACCAACCCGAAGCTGACCGAGCGGGGCCTGTGGAACACGTTCCGTACCTGCGGACGCGACGATCAGCAGGGCAAGGTTGCCGGCGACTACCTCGCCGCGCACTTTAAGGACGGCAAGATCGCCGTCGTCCACGACAAGACGCCTTACGGCCAGGGTCTCGCCGACGAAACCAAGAAGGCACTCAATGCTGATGGCGTGACCGAAGCCATGTATGAGGGCATCAATGTCGGCGACAAGGACTTCTCGGCGTTGATCGCCAAGATGAAGGATGCCGGCGTCAACGTCGTCTACTATGGCGGCCTGCACACCGAGGCCGGCCTGATTATGCGCCAGCTCGCCGATCAGGGTCTCAAGGCCCAGTTCATGTCCGGCGACGGCATCGTGTCGAACGAATTGGCCTCCATCGCCGGCGATGCCGTCGACGGCACGCTGATGACGTTCGCTCCCGATCCGCGCAAGAACCCGAACGCCAAGGAACTCGTGGAGAAGTTCCGCGCCGCCGGTTTCGAGCCTGAAGCCTATACGCTCTACTCCTACGCCGCGCTGCAGATCGTCGCCGCCGCCGCCAACAAGGTCGGCTCTTCCGACGACGCGCAGAAGGTTGCGGAAGAGATCAAGAAGAGTGGCCCGTGGAAGACCGCCATCGGCGACATCGGCTATGACGCAAAGGGCGACATCACCCGTCCCGACTACGTCATCTACACTTGGAAGAAGGGTGACGACGGCAAGTACACCTACTTCGAACAATAAGCCGGCAAACGCCTGCAGCCCAAAAAATGCCCGGCGCCTCGCGCCGGGCATTTTTCATTTGTCTTTTGCTTCATCGCATAGGCGCAAAGATTTAAATCGGTTTAGCCGACGTCTCCATTTTTGTTTGCACTGCAGCATTTTCGCGCTAATCATGTCCGGCAGTTCCCTTTCCCGCGTCCGGAGCCCTGTCCTTGGCAATCTCGAAGATCCTTGTCGCCAACCGCTCCGAAATAGCCATCCGCGTCTTCCGCGCGGCCAATGAGCTCGGCCTCAAAACCGTGGCGATCTGGGCAGAGGAGGACAAATACTCCCTGCATCGCTTCAAGGCCGACGAAAGCTACCAGGTCGGGCGCGGGCCGCATTTGGCCAGGGACATGGGGCCGATAGAAAGCTATCTGTCGATCGAGGAGGTTATCCGCGTCGCCAGGCTATCGGGCGCCGATGCCATCCATCCAGGCTACGGCCTGCTGTCGGAAAGCCCGGAATTCGCCGAGGCCTGCGCCACGGCCGGCATCATCTTCATCGGGCCAAAGCCGGATACGATGCGCAGGCTAGGCAACAAGGTCGCCGCTCGCAACCTCGCGATCGAAGTCGGCGTGCCGGTAATTCCCGCCACCGATCCCTTGCCGGACGACATGGAGGCGGTAAAGGAACTCGCCAAGACGATCGGCTACCCGGTGATGCTCAAGGCATCCTGGGGCGGCGGCGGCCGCGGCATGCGCGCCATCCGCTCCGAGGCCGATCTCGCGCGCGAGGTCATGGAAGGCAAGCGTGAGGCGAAGGCGGCTTTCGGCAAGGACGAGGTCTATCTCGAAAAGCTGATCGAGCGCGCACGCCATGTCGAGGTGCAGGTGCTGGGCGACACTCATGGCAACGCCGTGCACCTGTTCGAGCGCGATTGTTCGATCCAGCGCCGCAACCAGAAAGTGGTCGAGCGGGCGCCGGCGCCCTACCTCGAAATGTCACAGCGCGAGGAGCTTTGCGGCTACGCGCTGAGGATCGCGCGCGAAACCAGCTATATCGGCGCCGGCACGGTCGAGTTCCTGCAGGATGCCGATACCGGAAAATTCTACTTCATCGAGGTCAATCCGCGTATCCAGGTCGAGCACACGGTCACCGAACAGGTGACCGGCATCGACATCGTCAAGGCGCAGATCCATATCCTCGACGGCTTTGCCATCGGCACGGCGGAATCGGGCGTTCCGGCGCAGAAGGACATCAGGCTCAACGGCCACGCGCTGCAGTGCCGCATCACCACGGAAGATCCCGAGCATAATTTCATCCCCGACTATGGCCGCATCACCGCCTATCGCGGTGCCACCGGCTTCGGTATCCGCCTTGATGGCGGCACCGCCTATTCGGGCGCGGTCATCACCCGCTTCTACGATCCGCTGCTGGAAAAGGTAACGGCGTGGGCGCCGACGCCGGCCGAGACCATCGCCCGCATGAACCGGGCGCTGCGCGAATTCCGCATCCGCGGCGTGGCGACCAACCTCACGTTCCTCGAGGCGATCATCAATCACCCGAGCTTCGCCGACAATTCCTACACCACCAAGTTCATCGACACGACGCCGGAACTGTTCGCCAGTGTGAAGCGGCAGGACCGCGCGACCAAGCTGCTCAACTACCTTGCCGACGTTTCGGTCAATGGTCATCCCGAGACGCGCGGCCGGCCGCAGCCAAAGGCCGATGCGGCGCCACCGGTAGTGCCATATCTCAACGGCAATGTGCCTCAAGGCAGCAAGCAGAAGCTCGACGTGCTCGGGCCGGAGAAATTCGCCGCGTGGATGCGCGAGCAAAAAGAGGTGCTGGTCACCGACACGACAATGCGCGACGGGCATCAATCCTTGCTCGCGACGCGTGTGCGCACCTATGACATTGCCGGAATTGCCGGCACCTATGCGCGTGCTCTGCCGCAGCTTTTGTCGCTCGAATGCTGGGGCGGCGCCACATTCGACGTCGCCATGCGCTTTCTCACCGAAGACCCATGGGAGCGGCTGTCGCTGGTGCGCGAGGCAGCACCCAACCTTCTGCTGCAGATGCTCCTGCGCGGTGCCAACGGCGTCGGCTATACCAACTATCCCGACAATGTCGTCCAGCATTTCGTCCGCCAGGCCGCTGCCGGCGGCATCGACCTGTTCCGGGTCTTCGACTGCCTGAACTGGGTCGAGAACATGCGCGTGGCCATGGATGCGGTCGGCGCCGAGGGCAGACTGATCGAAGCGGCGATCTGTTATACCGGCGACATACTCGATCCGGCGCGGGCGAAATACGATCTGAAATACTATGTCGGCCTGGCCAGGGAATTGCAGGCGGCAGGCGCCCACATCATCGCCGTCAAGGACATGGCTGGGCTTCTAAAGCCGAGCGCTGCCCGCGCGCTGTTCAAGGCACTGCGCGAGGCGACGGACCTGCCGATCCACTTCCACACCCACGACACATCCGGCCTGTCGGCGGCAACCGTGCTGGCGGCGGTGGAGAGCGGCGTCGACGCCATCGACGCGGCGATGGATTCGCTATCGGGCAACACCTCGCAGCCGTGCCTGGGTTCGATCGTGGAGGCGCTGAAGGGCACCGAGCGCGATCCGGGCCTCGACCCGCAGTGGATCAGGAACATCTCGTTCTACTGGGAGGCGGTGCGCAACCAGTATTCAGCCTTCGAAAGCGACCTGAAGGGGCCGGCATCGGAGGTCTATCTGCACGAAATGCCGGGCGGTCAGTTCACCAACCTCAAGGAACAGGCGCGCTCGCTCGGGCTGGAGACACGCTGGCACGAAGTGGCGCAGACCTATCACGACGTCAATCTGATGTTCGGCGACATCGTCAAGGTGACGCCGTCGTCCAAGGTCGTCGGCGACATGGCGCTGATGATGGTGAGCCAGGACCTGACCGTCGCCGACGTCGAGAATCCGGCGAGGGACATCGCCTTCCCGGATTCGGTGGTGTCGATGTTGCGCGGCGATCTCGGCCAGTCGCCGGGCGGCTGGCCAAAGCCATTGCAGAAGAAGGTGCTGAAGGGCGAAAAGCCGATCACGGTGCGGCCGGGTTCGCTGCTCAAACCGGCGGACCTCAAGGCCAGTCGCGCGGAGGTCGAGGAAAAGCTCGAGCGCAAGCTCAGCGGGTTCGAGTTCGCGTCGTGGCTGATGTATCCGAAGGTGTTTTCCGATTTTGCCGCCGCGCAGGAGACCTACGGGCCGGTCAGCGTGCTGCCGACGCCGACCTATTTCTACGGCATGAAGCCGGAAGACGAGATTTTCGTCGACATCGAAAAAGGCAAGACGCTGGTGGTGCGCTGCCTTGCCATCGGCGATGTCGACGAAAAGGGCATGGTCACCGTGTTCTTCGAGCTCAACGGGCAGCCGCGCCGGGTGAAGGTGCCGGACCGGGCCCATGGCGCGTCCGCTGCCAAGGCACGGCGCAAGGCGGAGCCGGGCAATGAGGCGCATGTCGGCGCGCCGATGCCTGGCGTCGTCTCGGCGCTTGCGGTCGCTGCCGGCCAGGCGGTGAAGGCCGGCGACGTGCTGCTGTCGATCGAAGCGATGAAGATGGAAACGGCGTTGCATGCCGAACGCGACGGCACCATAGCCGAGGTGCTGGTCAAGGCCGGCGACCAGATCGATGCCAAGGATCTGCTGATCGCGTTCGGGTGAAACAGGCCGGCATCAGAGAGACTTGTCGGCGCCTGGCAGCAGCCCTTCATGCCGCATCGATAGTACCTTGACCCGCCGCGCCCGGTCGGGCATCGAACCGCTGCAATTCGCCGCTCGGGTCACCCCGAGTCGCGGCGAGAAACGACGCGGAGAGAAGAATATGGCCGACGACATCACCGAGACCAGCCAGACTGTTGCCGCCGGCCAGCTGCGCGCCTTCATCGAACGAATCGAGCGGCTCGAGGAAGAGAAGAAGACGATTGCCGACGACATCAAGGAAGTGTTCGCCGAGGCCAAGGGCACCGGATTCGACACCAAGGCGATGCGGTCGATCATCCGGCTGCGCAAGAAGGACCAGGCCGAGCGGCAGGAAGAGGAGTCCATCCTCGATCTGTACAAGGCTGCGCTCGGCATGGTGTAAAGGCCGGCCTCGGCGCCGGAGACGATCGCGGGAGAAGCGGTTCTGACCATGGATTCCAGCCATGAGCGAATTCGATTTTGGCGCCCGCCGCGCCTCTGAATTCCGCCAACGCAGCTTCTGGACGCTGTTCGCGGAACGGCATCCGGATGAAAGGGCTCTGTTGGCGAGGCGCGGACCGTGGTTCTGGCAGCGTGGGCTGCCCGATTTCGCATTGGTCCTTTCCATGTATGTCGCGCCTGCGCACAATCATGTCGGCGTCTTCTTCGGCCGCAACGAGAAGTTCGGTGCCACGCAAGCCTGGTCGCGGTTGAAGCCGTTCCAGCCGGCCATCGAAGACAGGCTGAAGCTCAGGCCAGAACAAAGTTGCGACGGCCTCGGCATCAATTCGATGTGGCGGGTGAATTGTTTTGCCGAGGACAATTGGCCGGCGATGACCGACTGGCTGGTGACGGAAGCCTCACGTTTCGAGCGCGCGATTGCCGACGTTCTGGGTCAGGAATAAAGCAGGGTTTCCAGACGCAATCCTTGTGGAAGGGTTGCTCTGGTGAGCAGCCAGGGAGCCGGTCGATCGATGACGATCATGTCGCGCGTTGCCGCTTTCTTCCGCTCACGCTGGTTCGGCGGCGTGCCGCTCGATCGGCTGTTCTGGCGCGACCTGGTCGTTGTCGGCACAGCGATCAACGTCGCGTCGTCGGTGGCGGCGCTCATTCTGCTAGGATTGAAGCTGCCGCTTGCGCTCGTCCTGGCGGTGCATTTCGCGCCGGTTCCCTACAATATCTTCCTGACCTTTGCCGTTTGGCGAACTGCCGGAAAATCGAGTGGCGTCATGGCCTCGCTGATGACTCTTGGCGCCACGTTGTGGCTGATCCTGGTGGTTGTGGCCTGACGATCAGGCGGCCGGCTCGAATTTGAGCGCCACGCCGTTGATGCAATAGCGCAGACCGGTCGGTGGCGGGCCGTCCTCGAAGACATGGCCGAGATGGCTGCCGCAGCGGGCGCAATGGCATTCGGTGCGGACCATGCCGTAGCTGCGGTCGACGGTGGTCTCGACCGAACCCGGCACTGGGTCGTTGAAGCTCGGCCAGCCGGTGCCGCTCTCGAATTTCAGCTTGGATTCAAACAAGGGCTGGTCGCAGCCGACGCAGGAGAAGGTGCCGGCGCGCTTCTCGTGCAGCAGGGCGCAGCTTCCCGGCCGCTCGGTGCCGTGGTTGCGCATCACCGCATATTGCTCAGGCGTCAGCCGGGCGCGCCATTCGGCATCGGTGCGGGTAACGGGGTAGGTGTGGCTGTCCATTTTTTCCTCTTAGCTTATGTCGCTATTTGGGTTGCCTTCGCAACTTCGCCTGAAATAGGCATTTGTTACGGCGTTTGCTCGTATTTCCTGTCCTGCTGCGAAGAATCCCTCAGGCGATGGCCGCGAGATAGCGCGCAACCGATGCTGAAAATGCTGCCTTTGCATCTCCGATGACGTTCTGGTTCCACCATGCGCCGTAGATATGGTCGAACGCGAAAGGCTCCAGCGCGGCCTTGATGCCGAGCACTTTCGTCGCGTTGAGCGGGATATAGTTCGGATAGCTGTACATGAAGCTGACATGACGGCGGGTCGGCGTCACCTGCAGGATGTCGCCGGCCAGGATGGCATTGCCGCGGTCGCGCTTCCAGTGCAGTACCTGGCCACCGGCAAAGTGGCCGCCGCAGCGGATGAGCGTCAGCGACGGGTTTATGGCGCGCATCTCGCCTTCCCAACTGATGATTGCCGGATGCGGCCGCATGATCCACTGACGATCATCGGCGTGCAGATAAATCGGCACGCCGCCAAACGCCCCGCTCCATTCGACCATTGCCGAATAATAATGGCAGTGCGAAATGGCGATGGCGGTCAGGCCGCCCCGGCGGTTGATCTCGGCCACCGCCTCGTCGCTGACCATCGAGATGCAGTCCCACAGCACATTGCCGTGCGGCGTTTGCGCCAGCAATGCGCGCTGGCCGATAGCGAAGCGTGGCTCGATGCCGAAGGCGAGCACGCCGGCATCATCCTTGATCACGACCCGATGGCCGGCGGCGAGCTCTTCCGGCGTGGTCCAGGCCTGACCTTCCCAGCGCACATATTGCCGCTCGTCCTCGCAGATCGGGCAATGTCGCGGCGGCGTCGCTGTCGCCGCGAACTGGACACCGCATTGCAGGCAAAGGAAACAGGTCGACCGTCCTGTTTTGCGTGGATCCATTCAGTGCTTCCTTGAAAGTTGCTTCGTCGCGGCTTCGAGGCCGGCGAGCGTCAGCGGAAACATGCGGCCGCCAAAAATATCGCGGATCATGGCAATCGAATGGGTAAAACCCCAGTTCTTCGCGTCTTCCGGATTGAGCCAAATGGCGTTCGGCCATTGCTGCAGCAGCCTGCCGAGCCAGACGGCGCCGGCCTCCTTGTTCCAATGCTCGACCGAGCCGCCGGGTTGAGCGATCTCATAGGGGCTCATCGAGGCGTCGCCGACGACGATCACCTTGTAGTCGGGGCCATATTTATGGAGGAGATCGAAGGTCGGAATCACCTCGGCATGGCGGCGGCGATTGTCCTTCCACACGCCCTCGTAGAGGCAGTTGTGGAAATAGAAATATTCGAGCTGGCGGAACTCGGCGCGGGCGGCCGAAAACAGCTCCTCGACACTCCTGACATGGTCGTCCATCGAGCCGCCGACATCGAAGAACATCAGCAGCTTCACGGCATTGCGACGTTCGGGTTGTGTCTTAACGTCAAGATAACCGTGCTCGGCGGTGGCGTGGATGGTGCCGGGCAGGTCGAATTCCTGTTCGGCGCCTTCGCGCACCCAGCGGCGCAAGCGCTTCAGCGCGACCTTGATGTTGCGGGTGCCGAGTTCGACGGCGTCATCGAAATTCCTGAACTCGCGTTTGTCCCAGACTTTTACCGCGCGGCGGTTGCGGCTTTCGTGCTGGCCGATGCGCACGCCTTCGGGATTGTAGCCATAGGCGCCGAAGGGCGAGGTGCCGCCGGTGCCGATCCATTTCGAACCGCCCTGATGCCGGCCGTTTTGCTCCTCCAACCGCTTCTTCAGCGTCTCCATAAGCTTTCCGAAGCCGCCCAGCGCCTCGATCAGCTTTTTCTCCTCGTCGGTCAGGTGCTTTTCGGCGAGCCTCCGCAGCCATTCCTCCGGGATGTTTGCGACATCGACCGGCTTTTCGCCAGCCAGCGCCTCGACACCTTTGAAGATGTGCGAAAAGACCTGGTCGAAGCGGTCGATGTGGCGCTCGTCCTTCACCAGAGCGGCGCGGGCAAGATAGTAAAAGCCCTCGACATCATAGTCGACCAGCCCGGCCTCCAGCCCCTCCAGCAGCGACAGATATTCGCGGAGCGAGACCGGAACCCGCGCTGCCTTCAGTTCGAGGAAGAAGGGGATGAACATGGTCCGACTTTATCTGTGTCCCTCGATCTTCTCCCGTGCGGCGCTGGCGATAAAGGCGGAACGCGTCAGACCACGCCGACCCGCTTCTTCGTCGATTGCTGCCAAAAGACCTGCGTCGAGCGACAGATTGGCCCGGACAGGCCGTCCGGAATCGATCAGCACAGGGATCATCACGGCGGATTCACCGGCAGCGCTATCGACTTCGCCCAGTCGGAGCAGATCTGCCACAGTGCGCGCCGCGGGCAAGGGCAAGTTCTTCGCCATTCGTGTCTCTGCCCATTCGCGAACGGCAGAAGTCGCATCGGCTATCGCCTCTTCGGGACTTGCGCCACCGCCGTGACATCCGGGAAGATCAGGCACCCGCACTCCCCAGACTTCATCTGCGCCGTCAAGAATTCCGACATAGTGCGTCATGATTCGTCCTTAAATCCATCCAGCAAGCCGGGCGATCGACCGCGCAACACCCAGAGATTGTTCGCGATGCCGCGGCACGATAATCATGATCTCCGGCCTTTCCGGATGCTCGTACTTCTCGTGTTTGCCGCCGCCTACGTTCACCCAGCCGTCACGTAAAAGCCTCGTGACAATCTTGCGCGTGTTGGTCTCGATCAGCGGCACTGTCGCCCCTGATCATGCGCAATATATTGCGCACAGGTGATTATTTCAATCGTTGGCTTCATCATAGCAGATCGTATTCGATGAAGCCGGTCCGCCGCGCCACGTGGTCGTAGAGCTTGCGTGCGGTGGCGTTGGTCTCGTGGGTCATCCAGTAGACGTTCTTGACGCCGACCTTGCCGGCTTCCTGCTTGACCGCTTCGATCAGGGCGGCGCCGACGCCCTTGCCGCGTACATCGGGGTCGGCGAACAGGTCCTGCAGATAGCAGTTGTTTATCTGCGACCAGCAGGAGCGATGGTAGAGATAGTGCGTCAGGCCGACGGCCTTGCCGTCGAGGGTGGCGATGAAGCCTTTCGGCTCGAACTCGCCCGCCGTGAACAGCCGCTTCCAGGTGACGGCGTAAACCTCTTCCGGCAGCTTGGTTTCGTAGAAGGTGAGATAGGCGGTCCAAAGACGCCGCCAATCGGCGTGGTGAGATTGCGCCAATGGGCGGATGGTGATCTCGGTCATTTCGTTTCCCTCTGAAGTCGGCAACCTGAAGCTGCCTCCGTGCCCGGCTAGAGGCAACGGTCCAGCACCGGGAAAGCGCTGTCCGGTGACTTCGTGGGCTTCCGGCCGACCGGCCCCTCATCCCTGCCGTCTCGCCATGAAGGCCAGGCGCTCGAACAGATGCACGTCCTGTTCGTTCTTCAGCAAGGCGCCGTGCAGCTTGGGCAGCACGTTCTTCGGGTCGGCGCGCAGGTCCTCGGGCGCGATCTCGTCGGCGACCAGCAGGCGGATCCAGTCGAGTGCCTCGGAGGTCGACGGCTTCTTCTTGAGGCCCGGCACGTCACGGATTTCATAGAATTGCGTGAGTGCGGCGCGCACCAGGTTCTGCTTGATGCCGGGATAGTGCACGTCGACGATTTTGTGCAGCGTCTCGACGTCGGGAAAGCGGATGTAGTGGAAGAAGCAGCGGCGCAGGAAGGCGTCCGGCAGCTCTTTTTCGTTGTTGGAGGTGATGATGACGATCGGCCGGACTGTGGCACGGATGGTCTCGCCGGTCTCGTAGACGAAGAACTCCATCCGATCCAGTTCCTGCAACAGATCGTTGGGGAACTCGATATCGGCCTTGTCGATCTCGTCGATCAGAAGCACGACTTTCTTGCCGGCAGCAAAGGCGTCCCACAGCTTGCCGCGCTTGATGTAATTGCGGATGTCGTTGAAGCGCTCGTCGCCGAGCTGGCTGTCGCGCAGCCGCGAGACGGCATCATATTCATAGAGGCCCTGCTGCGCCCGCGTGGTCGATTTGACGTGCCATTCGATCAGATCGAGGCCGAGCGCCGCCGCCACCTGGCGGGCAAGTTCGGTCTTGCCGGTACCGGGCTCGCCCTTGACCAGCAACGGCCGCTCGAGCGCGATCGCCGCGTTGACCGCCACCATCAGATCCTTGTCGGCGACATAGGCTGCCGTGCCTTCAAAACGCATTTTTGCTCCCGGGTTCATCGCGCGACCCTAAGGAGGCGGCCTTCGCTGTGCAAGGCGCTGCTGGCAAAGCGGGGATCTTGCCGGCGCGACCCTCGTCGAGCGGTTCTGCGTCGATTTAAGACTCGAAACATGTCGTCTCTCTGGCGCTTGGTCTGCCGTCTGCCTATATTGGCGGAGACGGTCTGCGCTTCCCGGCAGGAGAACATTTTCCCCGGGGCCTTAATGATCCCTAGGGAGCTGTCCCTGGGAAGACCCGTGGGTTTTCTCATACGGCGCCCACCTACTTTGTAGGTTCCCGGGATCGCTCTCTCCACCGGTTGTGTGGATCGTCACCTGTCGAAAAGGCAATGTCTGGCGGATCTTGTCGTCGCGCCGCTTTGTGCGGTGCTCTCACGAACGAAAGTTCGCCCCGCTCCTCCAAAACGTCGCTCGTAAAACTCCATCCAAATCTGACCTTTTCTAACGTCGGCGCATGACATCCCCAAAAGACCTGAAAAAAACTCTCCGCAACCAAGCCCTCGGGCGCCGCGACGCGCTCGATCCTTTCTGGCGGGTGGAGGCAGCACTCGAAATGGCCGAGACGGCGCGCGACCGGATCACCGTCGAGCCGGCCCAGATCGTCTCAGGCTTCTGGCCGATGCGCTCGGAAGTCGACGTCCGGCCGCTGATGTTTGCCTTGCGCGAAAAGGGGGCAAGACTCTGCCTGCCGGCCATCCTCAACAAGACCACCATCGTTTTTCGCGAACTGGTGCGCGGCGCGCCGATGATCGACATGGGCTTCGGCACCGTCGGGCCGCATGAGGAAGCCGAGGTGCTCGATCCCCAAATGATGCTGGTGCCGCTTGCCGCCTTCGATGCGCGCGGCCACCGCATCGGTTACGGCGCCGGCTATTACGACCGGGCGATCGCGCGGCTGGCCGACAAGGGACAGCAGCCGCGGCTGATCGGCATTGCCTTCGACTGCCAGGAGGTGGCCCTGGTGCCGGACGAGCCGCATGACGTGATCATTCCGGAAATACTCACCGAGAGCGGGTTGCGCCGGTTCGCGCCGAAATTGTAGATAAGTTCCTGGACGCATGGTCTTTTCCGAAAGTCATGCAGCTTTTTGCTTCGCTGACCTTCGGTTTGGGATCACGCTTATATGAGACTTCTCTTCCTCGGCGACATGGTCGGCAAGACAGGACGTACGGCGGTGTGGGAACAACTGCCCGGCCTGATCTCGGATTTCAAACTCGACTTCGTCATCGTCAATGGCGAGAACGCCGCCGGCGGCTTCGGCATCACCGAGGAAATTTTTCGCGAGACGATCTCGGCCGGCGCCGATGTCGTCACCACCGGCAACCATGTCTGGGACCAGCGCGATGCGCTGATTTTCGCGCCGCGCGAAGAGCGCTTCCTGCGTCCGTCCAATTTCCCCAAGGGTACGCCGGGGCGCGGCTCAGGCGTCTACATCGCCAGGAACGGCGCGCGCGTGCTGGTCGCCAACATCATGGGCCGGGTGTTCATGCATCCCGAGCTCGACGATCCGTTCCAGGCCGGCGAGCGCGAACTTGCCGCTTGTCCGCTTGGTGAGCAGGCCGATGCGATCGTCATCGATTTCCATGCCGAGGCGACCTCGGAAAAAATGTGTTTCGCCCACTTTGTCGACGGCCGTGCCAGCCTTGTTGTCGGCACCCACACGCATCAGCCGACCGGCGATCACCAGATCCTCAATGGCGGCACCGGTTATATTTCCGATGCCGGCATGTGCGGCGATTACGATTCCTCGCTCGGCATGGACAAGGAGGAGCCGCTCAACCGGTTCCTGTCCAAGGTGCCGAAAGGCCGCTTCGAGGCGTCGACCGGACCGGCGACATTGTGCGGCGTCGGCGTCGACATTTCCGACCGTAGCGGCCTGACCGAACGGATCGCGCCGTTTCGCCGCGGCCCGCGGCTGGAGGAAACGGCGCCATCCTTCTGGTCGTGACATTGATATGGACGCTTGCAGTACCCAATTGCCGGCGAAACTGCTCTAGATCGTAGAGGGGACGACCTCCATGCAGCTAGTCGAATTCCTGGCGCCGCATTTCGCCTTTGTCTCCGACCCGACGGCATGGATCGCGCTGCTGACGCTGGTCGTGCTGGAGGTCGTGCTCGGCATCGACAATCTGATCTTCATCTCGATCCTGACCAACAAATTGCCGGTAGCGCAGCGGGCCCGCGCCCGGCGGCTCGGCATATCCGCCGCGCTGGTGATGCGGCTGATCCTGCTGGCCACCATCTCGATCATCGTCCAACTGACGACGCCGATATTCACCGCCTTCGGCCACGGCTTTTCATGGCGCGACCTGATCCTGATCGCCGGCGGCCTGTTTCTCGTCTGGAAGGCGACCAAGGAGATCCACCACACGGTTGATCTCGATGATCACCAAGACACCATGATGGGCGAGACGCTGCAGCTTTCGCTGGCCGGCGCGATTTTCCAGATATTGCTGCTCGACCTCGTCTTCTCGATCGACTCGATCATCACCGCCGTCGGCATGACCGACGAAATCGCGATCATGTACATCGCGGTGATCGTGGCGGTGAGCGTGATGATGCTGGCGGCCGGGCCGCTGGCCGATTTCATCGCCAGGAACCCCAGCATCGTCATGCTGGCCCTCGGCTTCCTGCTGATGATCGGCATGACGCTGATCGCCGACGGCATGGGTTACCACGTGCCGAAAGGCTACATCTACGCCGCCATGGGTTTTTCGGCACTGGTCGAAGGGCTCAACATGCTGGCGCGGCGGCGGAAGAAGGCAAAGGGCGGGGGCGGGCATTGACTTGACTCTTACAGAATTGTGCGTACAATTTTGTAAATAACGGTGCCGCTATATTGCGATTTGGATGGGATCCCGAGAAGGCCAAGCGCAACCGTGCGAAGCATGGTGTTGCGTTCGATCTCGCCAAAGATGTCTTCAAGGATCCGCTTCATCTGATTGTGCCTGACCGGTTTGAAGATGGCGAGCAAAGGTGGCATGCGATCGGGATGAGGGCTGGTGGTACTGCTCGTTGTTCACACTTATCCCGATCTCGAAGATGAGGAACGAATTCGGATTGTCGGTGTCCGGAAAGCAACGCCGCATGAATGGAGGCGCTATGAGCAGGAAGGAACTTAGCCAAGATCAGCGCAACCAGCTCGCCAATTTGGCAGATTTGCCTGACAGCGAAATTGACACGTCCGACATTCCGGAAACTTCGGCCGAGAATTGGGTTCATGCTCGCCGAGGGCACCTCTACCGGCCACTAAAGCAGCCGGTGACCATTCGGCTTGACGCTGATGTGCTGTCCTGGTTCAAGGAGCATGTCGAAGGCGGTGGCTATCAAACGGAGATCAACCGCGTGCTCCGCCGTCATGTGCTAGAGCAGGAAAAGCGGCGTTCCTGAGCATTCGCGGTCTGTTGCCAGCCGATCTTGGCTCGCCGTTACTTAATTTGCTGGAACGTCCTTCGGGTGGCGGTCGCCGATCAGGCCGAGCATCACGCCTTGCTCCAGCCACGCCTTGGCGCCGGCGAGCACCAGCGCAAAACCGCCGGTCGAGCCGATCGCCTGCTTGACCTGCTCGTCAGGGCTGCCGGCAAAGCCGAAATTGCGGACCTCGACAAAGGTCGTGTTGCCCGGCATCTCCTCGAAAGTCCAGACCACCGTAGTCGGCGGATCGCTCCATTGCATGACGATCTTCTTGTTATCGACGATCTCACTGACATTGACCGTCGTCGAGACGCCATACATGCGCCATTCCCAGCGAACTTTGTTGCCGCTGTCCAGCCTGTTGCTGCCATGGGTGAACCAGAACTTCGTCGTGATCGCCGGATCGACGAAGGCTTCGAATACGTCGGCGACCGGCCGCCTTATCAGCATGCCGGCTTCGGCGGTCGGTGTTTCGCGGATTTCCATTTCATCCTCCTTTCCACGGCGCCGCCCTGTTCACCAGGCATCGGGTTCGCGCACCAGGTGAATGATGTTGGTCGGGTTGGTGATCCAGCCGCCGCGAAAGCCTTCACCCAGTGCCTCGATGGCATCGCAGCGCACGACACCGGCCTCGGCGAGATGCTCCGCAGCGGCCGGAAAGTCATCGGTGAACAGTTCCAGCCAGATCTCGGCCTGGCTCATCATCGGCGCCTCGTCGATCCACAGCCGATTGGGACCGAGTTCGAAGCCGACGGCCGGCGGCTTGGCGGTGAATGGCTTCAGGCCGATGACGTCGCGATAGAAGGCGACCGTTGCCTGGTATTGATGCGGCGGGACCTTCATCGCGATGTTGATGCCGCCGGTGATCTTCGCGGACATTCTTACTCCATTTGCTCTCAGATGTTGTTCTGGTTGGCCGGCTCGCCCTTCATCTCGCTGCGGTAATAGCCGTCGCGCAGATTGATGCCGTATTCGACATAGGCCTTCATGCAGGCCAGCATCTGCGACCAGCCCTCGCAATTGAGGTAGGATTTCTTCAGGCCGACCGCGTCCTCGTGCCAGCCGGTTTCGGCGATGGTGACGAAGGTGCCGCCATCGTCGAGCGGCTCGAAATTCATCTCGATGCGAGTCTTGTAGGCTGGCTTGCCGTCGGCGTCGGTGGCATCCCAGCGCAGCACGATGCGGCTGTCTTTCTTCACCTCGTCGACCTCGACGGGAACCTTGCCCCACCAGATGACGGTGGCGCCCGCCACCAGCAGTGCGCTGGCGCCGCCGATCGTGGTGAAGTAGCCGCTAAGTTTCTTCGGATTGACGACCGCATCGAAGACTTCGGCGACGGGTTTGCCGATGCGGCCAGAAACCCTGAATCCAAGAGACATATCCACAGCTCCTTCCTTGAATGGCTCAATGATATGTTATAGAAATATAACATGTCAAGCCAATCGCGGGACGACAATGTTTTCAAGGCGCTGGCGCATCCGCGCCGGCGTGCGTTGCTCGACCGGCTGAAGGATGCGCCGCAGACCACCGGCATGTTGTGCGATGCCTTCCCCGACATGGACCGCTGCACGGTCATGCTGCACCTGAAGGTGCTGGAGGAGGCCGACCTGGTCGTGGCGCGGCGCGAGGGGCGCGAACGCTGGAACCATCTCAACGCGCTGCCGATCAAGCACATCCACGACCGCTGGATCAGTCAATATGCCACGCACGCGATCAGCATCCTCGACCGGCTGAAATCCGATCTTGAGGGATGAAAGGTTTGCCGAAGCCTGCCGATTTTCGGATCTTGAAACCCTTGCGTGCCGGCAGCAATGGCGCGGCTGGACGAATTGAGCCGATTTATCTATAAGCCGGCCATTCCGACAGCGAGCGCCGTCCGTCCGTCAGGGACGCAGCAGGAGGTTCTGAAATTTTGAATTCGAGCATTTTGCAAGATGCCGGGTGGTTCACCAGGCGGCAGATGCTCTAGCCGAGAAGATGACAGGGGTGCCATGGCTGGCCATTCACAGTTCAAGAACATCATGCACCGCAAGGGCCGCCAGGATGCGGTGCGGTCGAAAATGTTTTCCAAGCTGGCGCGCGAAATCACCGTCGCCGCCAAGAGCGGCACGCCCGATCCATCGATGAACCCGCGCCTGCGCCTTGCGGTGCAGAACGCTAAGGCGGTGTCGATGCCGAAGGACAATATCCAGCGCGCCATCAACAAGGCGTCGATGGGCGATGCCGAGACCTACGAAGCCGTGCGCTACGAGGGTTACGGGCCAGGCGGCGTCGCGCTGATCGTCGAGGCGCTGACCGACAACCGCAACCGCTCGGCGTCGAATGTGCGCGCTGCCTTCACCAAGGCGGGCGGGGCGATGGGCGAGACCGGCTCGGTATCGTTCATGTGGGACCGCGTCGGCGAGATCTACTATCCGGCATCGGCCGGCAGCGCCGAGAAGGTGATGGACGCGGCGATCGAGGCCGGCGCCGACGACGTCCAGTCGGACGAGGACGGCCACACGATCTACTGCGCTTTCGAGAATCTCGGCGAAGTGTCGAAGGCGCTGGAGGGCGCGCTCGGAGAGGCTGAATCGGTGAAGCCGATCTGGAAGCCGCAGACCAATATCGCGGTCGACGAGGAGCGGGCACAATCGCTGATGAAGCTGGTTGCGACGCTCGAGGACGACGACGACGTGCAGAGCGTCTACGCCAATTTCGAGGTCGACGAGGAGACCTTGGCAAAGCTCAGCGCGGCATGATCCAACACGCGCTGCCCACAGTCCGCATCACCTATTGCACGCAGTGCCTGTGGCTGCTCAGGGCCGGCTGGATGGCGCAGGAGCTGCTGTCGACCTTCGGCACCGATCTGGGCGAAGTGACGCTGGTGCCCGGCACCGGCGGCATCTTCACCATTTCCTGCAATGATACGCTGGTCTGGGACCGCAAGCGTGACGGCGGTTTTCCCGACGCCGCAAAGCTCAAGCAACTGGTTCGCGACGTCATCGATCCGGATCGCGATCTGGGCCATGCCGACCGCAAGGGCCATAAGTCAAAAGACCCTGCCTGACGGCCTTTTAGGACTTCCGTCCTGCATTCACCGCCATGCGAAGATGAAGCAGCCCAGCGCCACGATGGCGGTGATGGTGCGGACATGGTTCCACATCACCCAGTCCCTGAGATAGGTGGCCCATACCGCGGCGCCGTTGGCGCTTGCCGGATCGACCGCGGCCAGGGCGTTGTTAAGCGGCACGTTGAACATCATCGTCACGATTGGGTTGCCGACGAGGTAGATCAGGGCGCCGGCGAGGAGCCAGAACGAACCCGGTTGGCTCCAGCCGATAAGAGCGCCGGCGGCAAGGACAAGACAGACCAGCCCGGTGCCGAAAAGCGCGGTCATGAATGCCGGCGTAATCACGGTGATGTTGATCGAATTCATGGCGGCGATGCCGCCTCCGGCAGGCAAGCGGGCGAGCGCCGGCATGATAAAGTTGGAGAAGGCGAAGAAAACGCCGCCGACAACGCCTGAGCCAATGGCAGCGACGAAGGTGAGGGTGGGAAGCAGTTTCATGATCATGTCAGTTCCTCCGGCTTCAGATTCGAGCAGTTCGATTGGTGTGTCGTCTAAAAATATGAATGATCCTCACATTTGCAAAACGTGATAAACCCTCGTATTTTCTCAGTCAAGCCATTTTTCTGGAGACAGTCATGGAAGGCACCGCTGCACCGGGTTCCCGCAACGAGCAGATCGCATCGCCGCGCCGGGCGCCGAGCCAGCAGCGCAGCCGCGAGCGGGTCGAGCGCATGCTGGCCGCCGCCTCGGCGTTGATCGCCGAGCAAGGCAGCGACGCCATGCGCATGGGCGAGGTGGCCGAGAGGGCCGGCGTGTCGATTGGCTCGCTCTACCAGTTCTTCCCCGACAAGAGGGCGATCATCTGGGCGCTGGCCGAACGCTACACCGCCGAAAGCCAGGCCTGCATTGCGGCAGCGCTAGCCGAGGTCAATGACGCCGAAGGCCTGCGCCGGGCATTTTCGGAACTGGTGGATATCTACTACGGAATGTTCCTGGCGGAGCCGGTGATGCGCGACATCTGGTCGGGCACGCAGGCCGACAAGGCGCTGCGCGAACTCGAGCTTGCCGACAGCCGGGCCAACGCCGAATTCCTTACAGCCGTGCTGAAACGGCTGCGGCCATCCGCCGATCCGGAAGCGCTCGAAACGACGGCGTTTCTCATCTGGCAGATGGGCGAGGCCGCAATGCGGCTGGCGATCTCGGTCGGGCGGCAAGAAGGCGACAGGCTGGTCGCGGCCTACAAGCGGATGGCCCTGCGCGAGTTGCTCGGCGAGTAGGGCCGTATTTTCCCAACAAAAAACCCGCCACGAAGGCGGGTTTCTCGATCTGCGAAATGCCAATGCGGCTTAGAGGCCGAAGCCTTCGAAACGCTTCTTGAACTTCGACAGGCGGCCACCGCGGTCGAGCAGGGTCTGCTGGCCGCCGGTCCAGGCCGGATGGGTGGTGGGGTCGATATCGAGGTTCATCGTATCGCCTTCCTTGCCCCAGGTCGAACGGGTCATGTATTCGGTGCCGTCGGTCATGACGACCTTGATGGTGTGGTAGTCGGGATGGATATCGGTCTTCATGGGTCTGTTCCTGGCTTGCCGGGTGCTGCCGACGGGCTGAAGCCTGCGTCGATGCGCCCCTTTTTAAAACTCGAAGCCGCAGCTATTGAGGAGCCACGGCTTCTAAAACGGTCGGCGAGCCTATACATCAGCCGGAATTGAATCACAAGGCCGCGGCAAGCGCATATTGATGGCGCAAGCCTCAAAGGGCCAAAGGAAACGGTCATGGCGAACATCAGCGGCGATGCAGACGAGCGCAGGCGCTCGCTGAGGCCGCTGCAGCGCCTGTTTCCCTACATTACGCATTACCGCAAAATGGTCATCGGCGCGATCGTCTCGCTGGCCGTCGCTGCGGCGACGACGCTGGCGCTGCCGCTGGCCGTGCGGCGGATGATCGACCACGGTTTTTCCGCTTCCGATTCCAGCTTCATTGCCGAATATTTCGCCATGCTGGTGGTGATGGCCGCCGTTCTGGCGGCGGCGTCGGCCAGCCGCTACTATTTCGTCATCACGCTCGGCGAGCGCGTCGTTGCCGATATCCGCCGCGATGTCTTTGCCCACGTCACAACACTGTCGCCATCCTTTTTCGACACGGCCCAGTCGGGCGAGATCGTCTCGCGGCTCGCCGCCGACACGACACAGGTCAAATCGGCCGTCGGTGCTACCGCCTCGGTGGCTTTGCGCAACGTCATCCTCGGCCTTGGCGCCGTGGCGATGATGGTCTTCACCAGCCCAAAACTGTCCGGCCTGGTCATCGCGGCCATTCCGCTGATCGTGCTGCCGCTGGTCGCCTTCGGCCGCTCGGTGCGGCGCAAGTCACGGCTGGCGCAGGATACGCTTGCCAATGCCACCGCCTATGCCAGCGAGCAGATCGGCGCGGTGCGCACCCTGCAGGCCTTCACCAACGAGAAGCTTGTAACCAGATATTTTTCGTCCGCCGTGGAAGCAGCGTTCGAAGCGGCGCGGGCCTCGATCTTTGCCCGCTCCTTTCTCACCTTCTTCGCCATCTTCATGATCTTTTCGTCAGTCGTGGCGGTGCTGTGGTTCGGTTCGCGCGACGTGCTCGACGGCACGCTGTCGCCGGGCACGCTCGGTCAATTCCTGCTCTATTCGGTGTTCGCCGCCGGCGCGCTCGGCGCCCTGTCGGAGGTCTGGGGCGAACTTTCCCAGGCAGCGGGCGCTGCCGAACGGCTGACCGAGATCCTGGCCGAGAAACCCGCGATCCAGGCGCCCGCCGATCCGAAGCCGCTGCCGGCAAAGGCGAGAGGTGCCATCAGCTTCGACGATGTCTCCTTCTCCTATCCGGCCCGGCCCGACCGCGCCGCCGTCCATGGCCTGAGCTTTCAGGTCAAACCCGGCGAGACGGTCGCGATCGTCGGACCCTCGGGCGCCGGCAAGAGCACCGTGTTTTCGCTGCTTCTGCGCTTCTACGATCCGGAGTCCGGCGGGATCATCATCGACGGGGTCGATCTGCGCGAGGCCGATCCGGCGGCGATCCGCGCGCGCATCGCCATCGTGCCGCAGGACGTCACCATCTTTGCCGCAAGCGCGCGCGACAATATCGGCTTTGGCCGGCCTGGCGCCAGCCAGGCCGAGATCGAGGCGGCGGCGAAGGACGCGCTTGCCGACGAGTTCATCCTGAAACTCGAAAAGGGCTATGACAGCCAGGTCGGCGAGCGCGGCGTGACGCTGTCGGGCGGCCAGCGCCAGCGCGTGGCGATCGCCCGCGCCATTTTGCGCGATGCGCCCGTCCTGCTGCTCGACGAGGCGACCTCGGCGCTAGATGCCGAAAGCGAGACGCTGGTGCAGACGGCGCTGGACCGGCTGATGAAGGGCCGCACCACGATCGTCATCGCCCATCGGCTGGCCACCGTGCTGAAGGCCGATCGCATCCTGGTCATGGATGGCGGCCGCATCGTCGAGGAAGGCACGCATCAGAGCCTGGTCGCCAAGGGCGGCATCTATGCGCGGCTGGCCAAGCTGCAGTTCGACACCGGGGCGAGTGCTTTCAGGGGCGCGGCCGAGTAGCATCGCTCCATCCCGATGAAATCGGGATAAGGCTCCATCTTCTTGTTTGACCATGATCTTTTCCGAAAACCGGCATCCACTTTTCGGGATCATGGTGCCCCGCGGCGGCCGAGATTCTTCAGCTACCGAAAGCTCGGCGTTTGCCGCGTCGATAGGCGATGAACAGGGGAACGCCGACAAGCAACGACAACAAAAGCATGCTGGCGACGGTCTGTCGCTGCTCCTTTGCCGGATCGCTGAGCTGCACATCGGCAGGCGGCTCTTCATAGGTAAAATCGTACTGCCAGCGAACCTGGTCTGCGAGGTCATCGACGATTTTCAGATAATCGGCAATCGCCTTGGCCGGTACTTCAGTCGCCAGCGTCTCAAAGTTCCATTCAACTTGAAATTCGGTGGGCGTGTTGGACCAGGATGCCTTGAGAGACAGATAGGGCGTCACGACGTTTTTCATCGACTCGCCGGAAAACCTCGCCTTGAGGTTGCGCACGGTCACCTTGTGGCGGCGGTAGAACTGGGGGCCGAGGGAGACGGGCCCGGTTCGGTCGACGATTGTCGGGGTTGGAGGAGAGTTGTTGCCGAGATCGGCCGCGCGGATCGGGAAATTCTTTGCCAGATCGTTGGCCGTCAGCGCTTCCGCCGGCAAGCGATAACTTTCCTTCACGCTCACTATGTTGCCGTCGCGGCGATCCACGATTTCCGGCTTGGCGATGGTTTGGATGCCCGGATATTGCTTGTTGTAGTATTTCAGGTAGGCGTCCGACACCTCGCTCAGCGACCGGCTGGCGAAATTGCCGCGCATCCAATCGGCATCGGCGTCCTCATATGTCGAGAAGACCGTCAGCACGAGGGGATCGCCCGGTCTCCGCGGAAAGTCGAATTCCTCGGCGATCTGGATCGATGGGCTGGTAAGCACAGGGCTCGGCATCTTCTCCAACCCGCCGGTGCTGGAAAGCGGCAGCGCGAAGCCGTAGTCGGGCTGTGCGAGATTGTGCGCCCCGCCGCCCTGAAGATAGTTCGTGGCGTCCAGCCAATATGTCTTTGCTCCGATCCTTGCCTTGACGATGGCATGGTCGAAATCGCGGAGCGCCGGCAGATGCTGGTCCAGGGCCCGTCCCTCGTCGAGATCGGCCAAGGCGACCTCGGCAGCAATGCCAAGCCGCACAAGCGACGAAACCAGCAGCAGGGCCTTGTCCTTGCAGTCACCGAACCCGCTCAGGATGACCGTCGCGGGATCACGCGGAACGTAGGAACCGGCACCCATCGACAGGCTTACATAGCGGATCTGGTCCTGCACCAGCCGCATTGCCTCGACCATCCGGTCTTCGGGCACCGGATGCCGCAGAGCGATGTCGTCGAGCTTTGCGGCAAAAGCCGGGGGAAAAACGGTCGCTGGCTTGTAATAGGGCGCAACGGCATCGACCACACTTTGCCAATTCGCGGTAGACGCGACATCGATGGAGCCCCAGCCTGGATAGGTCACGGGCAGGTTGTCCTCGACATTGACCGGTTTCGGGTTTGGAATCTCCCATAGATAGGTGGTGTCCGGTCCAGTCGGGGAGATTGAGGGCTTGAGTCGGGTTCCCCGTGTCTTGATCTGGAGCGGCTGGTCCGAAGGCCAAATGATGCTTGTGCGGATAAGCGCTACCGGCTCTTCCCATTCGGTGGAGAAATTCTTGAAGAAAAGGTCCTTGCCGACCAGCGGCGTTATCTCATAGGTCGACCCGTAGTCGACGATGTCGCCGGTGCGCACATCATCGATGTTGACATGTGCTGTCAGCCAGCCGTCGAAGACACCCTTCTCGGCGTCTCTTTCCCTGCGGAAGATGTCGAATTCGACACCTTCCAGCCGGTCCAAAACGGCGCCATCGCGGATGATGTGAAGATGGTTGAGCGTGACCTTGTGCCGGGACGGATCGAACTGCAGATCGATACTCGCGCCACGATCCAGGCCGGGACGGTCGACGATTTTATAGACGGTGCGCGAGTACTCGACATAGCCGCCGGCGCGATGCGTGATCTGGTCGTCCGAGAGCAGCCATGAAACGCCATTCTTGATTTGATCCGATCGGGTGGGATCGGCAGCCGGAATATCAAGCTGCTTTACCCAGCTTTCTGCCGGCCCCTTGAGAACCATGTCGTCGGCCATGGCCGGAGAACTCAGGCCGATCAATAAGATGAAAAATACCAAGCGGGGCCAGAAAGACTTCATCCTATGAAAACTGTAACAGACAGACATCTACGCTCGCCCAACTTGGAAGAACTCCTTTTTCAGAGGCTTTCCCACCAAAGTAAAGGCCAGTTTCGCGGATTTCTGCAGTCACCGCGGCAAGAACCTGGAATAGACGAAGCGGCTCAGTTCCCGTACCGCTTCTTCAGGTGATCGGTGAAATGCACGGCATTGAGCTTTTCGCCGGTAGCGCGTTCGAGCAGTTCTGGCGTCGACCAGCGCGAGCCTTGCGACCAGATCCTTTTGCGGCGCCAGTCGTTGATCGCGGCGAAATCTCCCTTGGCGAGGTCTTCGTCGGCTGAAGGATGATCCCTGGTCAGCGCCGCCCATTGCTGCGCCGCCATCATGGCGCCCAGCGTGTAGGAGGGGAAATAGCCGAAGGCGGCACCCGGCCAGTGGACGTCCTGCATCGGACCATCAGCCGGATTGTCTGATGTCGACAGGCCGAGATAATCGCGCATCTTGGCATCCCAGGCTTCGGGCAGGTCGGCTGCTTCCAGCCGTCCCGAGACAAGCTCCTGCTCCAGCTCGTAACGCAGGATGACGTGCAGCGGATAGGTGACCTCGTCGGCATCGACGCGGATCAGGCCGCGCTCGACCCGGTGCACATGCGGCAGGATGTCGTCGATCCTCCAGCGCTCGCCGAGGTGTCTTTCGACCACCGGCAGCGCCCAGCGCCAGAATTCTGGATTGCGGCCGATCTGCTTTTCGACGAACAGGCTCTGGCTTTCATGCACCGCCATACCGCGCGCTCTGCCGAGCGGCCAGTGCGCCCACGCCTTCGGCAGATTCTGCTCGTACAGCGCATGGCCGGTCTCGTGCAGCACGCCCATCAGCGCCGACAGGAAATCCGAGGTCTTGTAGCGGGTGGTGATGCGCACGTCGCTCGGCACGCCGCCGCAGAACGGATGGTGCGAAACCGACAGCGAGCCGTGGGTGAGGTCGAAGCCGACTGCCGCCATCATGGCGAGGCCGAGCTCGCGCTGTTTGTCCAAGGGGTAGCTGCCGGAAAGCGGCTTCAGCGGATGTTTCGCCAGCCGCTCTTCCTGCACGGCCAGTGCCTCCGGCACGAAACCTTTCAGGAAGGTCTTCAACTCGGCAAACACAGGCGTGACGTCGGCGGTGCGATTGCCCGGATCATATTGCTCCATCAGCGCGTCGTAAGGCTCGAGCCCGAGCACCTCGGCGCGAAGGGCCGCCTCCTCGCGGACCAGCGCCACGACGCCTTCCAGCGCCGGCAGGAAGCCGGCCCAGTCGTTCTTGGCGCGCAGGTCGCGCCAGAGCTGCTCGGAGCGCATCCGCGCGGTCGTCTGGCGCTCGACGAACTCGACCGGCAGGCAGGTCAGGTTGGTGTGTTGCCGGCGGAATTCCCTGACCGCGGCCTGCTGCTCTTCGTTCAGCGCTTCCTGCTCGGCCGCCGCGATCCAGTCGGCAATCTCCGGCGCAGTCGCCCGGGCATGGTGCATGCCGGCAAGCGCCGACATTGCCTCTGCGCGCTTCTCGCCGCCGCCGACCGCCATATGGGTCGCCTCGTCGGCGCCGAGGATGGCGAGGGCGTGTTCCAGCGCTTCGAGCTTGTGGCCGAGGTCGTCGAGTTTTTGAAAGGACATTGTGGGTTCCGCTGATTTGACGGCGGGAAAAGATACCAATGCAAAGCTATTGGCAACCCCGAAGCCGTCCGCGATCGACGCATTGACTGCCGGCTGCAACGGCCGAAAAGCATCTCGCGGAAGCGGTGGCGTGCGTGATCAATGTCATCCGCGGCGGCAGACCGCGATGGGGAGACGAAACATGATCGCCAATGTGCTGGTCGGGCTGGTGGCCGTGATCCACCTCTGCATCGTCTATCTGGAGATGGTGCTGTGGGACACGCCGCGCGGCCATATGGTATTCAGGCTGACGCCGGAATTCGCCAGGGGCCTCGAAAGTGCTTGCTGCCAATCAGGGGCTTTACAACGGCTTTCTCGCAGCCGGCCTGATCTGGGGCTTTACCTCGGCGAAGCCGGTTTTCAGTAGTCTTCTTCCTGCTCTGCGTCGCCGTCGCCGGCCTTTACGGCGCGGCAACGGCGGCCGCAAAATCCTCTTCATCGAGACAGTGCCGGCAGTACTGGCGCTGATCGCGCCGGCGTTGGACTAGCGCATGATCCCTGAACCGAAAGCTGGAAAAGGATTATGGGCAAATCAATTGCCACAGCGCCGGGCATTGCGGCCGATTTCAGCCGCCTGGATAAGTTGGGCCATAGCCGTTGGGATAGTATCCGCCATCGGCGCCGTTGCCGATGAGGAAGGCACTGCCGGTGTCAGCGCGCAGCTTTTGGCTGATATCGTCGAGCTGCGCCATCAACTGCTGATATTGCGTGCTCGGCATCGTTCCACGGCGAGCGGCCCTCTGGGCGGCCCGATCGAGCTGAGCGACCTGCGTGCGCAAGTCACGTGCCTCGCCCGGCTCGAGCTTGTTCGCCCGGATGGCGCCCTGGATACCCGCCTCCACGCTCTGGATCTGATTGATCAAGGCCGTCTCACGCGGGCCGGCGTAAGCGCCAGCAAACGGAACGGCGAGGAGAAGTGTGGCGAGCGTAGCAGTCCTGAGATTCCTGGGAGCGAAGAAGCGCATGGTTGCGTCTCCTTTACTGGGGAAGGCGGTGGTTGGGAGGGTCCTGCCTTCCGGCCGCGGGCCGTCAGGTTCCGTCGCGTCGCGATGAGCGGTTCCACCGCCGGCGGTTCTCGGCCCATGACCAAGGCTAAAAGGCCATGGCGGCAAAGTGTAATTAAAAAAAGGTAATTTTTTCAGTTCTTGCCGCTGCCGTACCAGTGCCCTAAATGCCGCCGACTTGAGCCGGCTCGACCTGGCGCATGATACAAGCCAAAGGCTTGCAGATCACCGCTCGGTCAGCTTCAACTCGATGCGGCGGTTCTTGTTGCGCGCCTCTTCGGAATCGGCGGGGTCGAGCGGCTGGAATTCGCCGAAGCCGGCCGCGACCAGCCGGTTGGCCGGCACGCCGTTCTCGATCAGGAACTTGACCACCGATGTCGAGCGCGCCGTCGACAATTCCCAATTGTCGCGGTAGCGGCCGGTACCGGAGAGCGGCTTGTTGTCGGTGTGGCCATCGACGCGCAGCACCCAGTTGATCTCCGGCGGGATTTCCTTTTGCAATTCGATGATGGCATCGGCAAGCTTCTTCATCTCGAGCTTGCCGGCATCGTTGATCACCTCGGAGCCGGTCGGGAAAAGCACTTCCGACTGGAAGACGAAGCGGTCGCCGACGATGCGGATGTTCTCGCGGTCGGCAAGAATTTCACGCAAGCGGCCGAAGAAATCGGAGCGGTAGCGGTTTAGCTCCTGCACGCGTTGCGCCAGTGCGACATTGAGGCGGCGGCCGAGATCGGCGATCTTGGTGTTGGATTCGCGGTCGCGCGTTTCGGACACGTCGAGCGCTTGTTCGAGCGCTGCGATCTGCCTGCGCAGCGCCGAAATCTGCTGGTTGAGGATCTCGACCTGGCTCAGCGCCTGCTGGCTGATCTGGCGCTGGCTGTCGAGCTCGCCGGAAAGTGCCGTCGCGCGCTGGTTGGCGGCATCGCCGGCACCGGCGCCTTGCGCCAGCAATTGCTCGAGCCGGCTCTTTTCCGCCTCCGATGCAGACAGCGATGCCTGCAAATTGGCAAGGGTGTCCTCCTTGTCCTGCGTCGTCGAGCGCTCCAGCGCCAGAAGCTGGGTCAACTCGTTGATCTGCGAATTGAGGCGGTTGAGCACCGTGTCCTTGCCGGAGATCTCGCGGCCGAGCAGGAACTGCGCCAGCACGAAAACAGTCAGCAGGAACATGATCGCCAACAACAGCGTCGACAGCGCATCGACGAACCCCGGCCAGTAATCGATGCGGCGGTCGGAGCGCCGGCCTCGTGCCAACGCCACGTCAATGCACTCCAGGCTTCTTCAAGGCGTCGGCGATCTTCTCCAGGGTGTTGCGCATCGCCTTCTGCTCGTCCGACTGGGCCTCGACCCAGTCGCGCATGATCTGCTGTTCCGAGCGCATGTTCTTGACCAGGCCGGAAATGCCGTCGGCGAGATTGGCCATGGCGGTGGCGACGCGCGGATTGGAGCCGCCGCCATTCTCCTGCAGAGTGCGCAGCTTTTCCGACAACAGCCGGATTTCCTCGGAGGGTTCGGTCTTGGCCGTGTCGGCAACGACGATGTCGGAGGACAGGTCGGTGACCGAGGACAGCCAGTTTTCGAGTTCGGTATAGAAGCGCGTCTGGGCGCGGCCGGCCTGCAGGTCGAGGAAGCCGAGCACCAGCGAGCCGGAGAGGCCGAACAGAGAGGACGAGAAGGCGGTGCCCATGCCGGCCAACGGAGCGGAAAGCCCCTGCTTCAGGGATTCGAGCACGGCCGCGGCATCGCCGGTGCCGGGATCGAGCGACTCGATGGTTTCGCGGATCGAGCCGATCGTGTTGAGCAGGCCCCAGAAGGTGCCGAGCAGGCCGAGGAACACCAGCAGTCCGACAAGATAGCGCGACGTGTCGCGGCTTTCGTCGAGCCGGGTGGCGATCGAATCCAGCATGGTGCGCATCGAACTGGTCGAGAAGGCAATCGTCGAGGAGCGGCCGATCATCGCCTTCATCGGCGCCAGCAGCACCGGTTCGGTGGTTTCGGAGCCGGCGCGGAACGAGTTGACCCAGCGCACCTCGCGGAACAGCCGGCCGACCTGGACGAAGGCCAGCAGGATGCCGACCGCCAGCACGCCGATGATCAGGCCGTTGAGGCCGGGATTGGTGACGAAGGCGGTCGAGATCTGGCGCGTCAGGATGGCGGCGATAAAGGCCACGATGAACAGAAAGATCACCATGGTCAGCAGAAACACCTGCGGGCTCGACAATTTGTGCGGATCGTAGATCAGAACGTCGGAGCGCCTGCCCATGCCGAAGGATCTGAGAAGAGTCATCCGTGCCCCGTTTCCGATGCCGTCGCCGCCGATCAATTTGTGTTTGCGACTCTAAACGGAATTGTGACGAAATTGAATGGCGCTTGGCAATATTGCCACTGTCCGCGACCGGAGGTCAAAGCCGGTTGATGACCAGGCAGTCGACCATGGCGGCCAGATGCAGGCCGGCGCCGGTGACGACAAAGCCATGCCACAGCGCATTGTGGAAACGCAGGCCCTTCCAGGCGAAGAAGATCACGCCACAGGAGTAGACGATGCCGCCGGCAACGATGAGCGCGATCGAAGTCGCCGGCAGCGTCCGCACGAGCGGCTCCACCAGAACGATACCGCTCCAGCCGATGGCTAGGTAGAAGACGATCGCCAGCCGGTCGAAACGGCCGGGAAGAAAGACCTTGATGGCGATGCCGACCGCCGCGGCGGTCCAGACCAGCACGATCATGGAAACGGCCAGCGGCGAGCCGCCGAGCTGCGCCAGGAAAGGCGTGTAGGTGGCAGCGATCAGCAGATAGATCGCGGCATGGTCGAAGCGCCGCAATATCCATTTTGCCGGCGACGACACCGGCCAGACATTGTAGGCCAGCGAAACCGACAGCACGGTGAGCAGCGAGACTACATAGAAGGCGGCGGCGACGTATTCGCCGGGGCCGGTTCGATAGGCGGCCAGTGCCAGCAGCGTCGAGCCGGCAGCGATCGCCAGCACGATGCCCACGGCGTGGACAATGCCGTCGGCGATGATCTCGGCGCGCGAGTAATGCCAGCGCCCCATGAAGGGAATGTCGAGCTGGGAGAGTTCGCTCTGGGGTTGGGGCCGGCTGTTCGTCATCGATGATCCTGCGCCACCTTATCTGGGCGGCCGCGGGACAGTATTTCAAGCTTTGGTTGCGGTTTTGCGACTGCGGCGGTTCAGCGCGGTGTGCCTCTATCAGCCGGCTGAGAGTGGCCTTTTGATAGTCTTCAACAGCGCGCGCTGGATGAGTTCGTTGCCGGCGACCAGTGAACCGGCGTTCAGCACATCCTGTCCCCCGGCGAAATCGGAGACGAAACCGCCTGCCTCGCGGATCAGCAAAATGCCGGCGGCGACATCCCAGGCCGACAGGCCGGTTTCCCAGAACCCGTCCATGCGGCCAGCGGCGACGTAGGCGAGATCGAGCGAGGCGGAGCCGAGACGGCGGACGCCAGAGACCTCGGCCATGACATTGCGCAACTCGATGAGGAAATTGCCGTGCTGGCCACGCCCGAGATGCGGCATGCCGCAGCCGATCACCGCATCGACCAGCTTGGTGCGGCCGGCGACGCGCAGCCGGCGGTCGTTCATGAAAGCGCCGCCGCCGCGCTCGGCGGTATAGAGCTCATCCATCGCCGGATTGTAGACGACGCCGGCGACGATCTGGCCCTGGCGCTCCAGCGCGATCGAAACGGCAAAGAGCGGAATGCCGTGCAGGAAATTGGTGGTGCCGTCGAGCGGGTCGACGATCCAGCGGTGCTGGCCGTCGTCGCCCTCGATCACGCCGCGTTCCTCCATCAGGAAGGCGTAGCCGGGCCGCGCCTTGGAGAGTTCGGCAAAGACGATGTCTTCGGCCTTGCGGTCGGCCTGGCTGACATAGTCGCCCGGCCCCTTCATCGAGACCTGCAGGTTCTGCACTTCGCCGAAATCACGCGACAGCGAGCGGCCGGCCTTCATTGCGGCCTGGACCATGACATTGAGGATCGCGGAACGCGCCATTGCTGTTCTTCCTGTCGCTGCGCCTATTTGCCTTGACGCATGATCTTATCCAAAAAGTCTGCAACTCTTTGGGATCACGCCTTAGTCGGCGCGGCGCACGTAAGTGATTTCGTTGGTATCGACGATGATGCGCTCGCCCGAGCCGATGAACGGCGGCACCAGCACGCGGATGCCGTTTTCGAGTATCGCCGGCTTGTAGGACGAGGCTGCCGTCTGGCCCCTCACCACCGGGTCGGCCTCGGTGATGGTCAGCGTCACCTGGTCGGGCAGCGAAATGCCGATCGGCCTTTCGTCATAGAGCTGGACCGTCACCATCATGCCGTCCTGCAGGAAGGCGGCGCGATCGCCGACGAACTCCTTTTGCAATTCGAGCTGCTCGTAGCTTTCGGTGTCCATGAACACCAGCGCGTCGCCCTGCTCGTAGAGGAAGGAAAAATCCTTCAGATCGAGCCGGATCTGCTCGACCGTCTCGGCCGAACGGAAGCGCTCGTTGAGCTTGGTGCCGTTGATCAGGTTCTTGAGTTCGACCTGGTTGTAGGCGCCGCCCTTGCCGGGTTTGACGGTGTTGGTCCTGACCGCCACCCAAAGGCCGCCATCATGCTCGATGACGTTGCCGGGACGGATTTCGTTGCCATTGATCTTGGCCATGGTGAGGTGATCCGGAAATGAGATGATCGCCGCAAAGGGCAATTTGGCGCCTCCAAGACCACAAATCGCCAGCAGAGGCAAGGAGCGCCTTCCGATGAAGCGGGAACGAAGCTGGCCCGGCAGCGCGGCGTGGCGGCCTCAGTCCGTCCTGACAGTCGCGGTGACGGCCTCGGTCACTGCGTCGGCGACCTCTCTCAAAAGATGCAGGTGCGGCGAACGCAGGACGACAATTCGCAGCGACAGCTCGAGGCCGGGAGCGTCGACCAGGGCAATGCCCTGCGGCAGCTTTTCCCGCAGCAGCCGCCTGGGCAGCAGGCCAAGGCCTTGGCCTCGACGAACCCAGTCGATCTGCAGCGCGCTGTCCTGAATCTCGGCGCCGACCATCAACCTGTGGCCGCCCTCGGCCAGGGCAGCCGCCAGCCGCCGGCGCGCGTCGCAAGGCTCAGGGCTGAGGATCCAGGGCATGGTCTTGACGTCGGCTTGCCGGACAGTGCTTTCGGCAGCGATGACGCCGAGGGCCTCGGTTCCGACAACGCCGTCGCCAGCTTTGGAATTGCTGCCGTCCAGGATGACGGCGAGGTCAAGCTGTCCGCGCTTGTGCTGGTCGGCCAGCTCAAGGCTCCAGCCGCTCTTCAGACGCAGCGAGACCTTCGGAAACCGCGCCACGGCATCACCGATGGCAGCGGCCACGGCTTTGTCGCAAAGTCCATGCGCGAGGCCGAGCCGCAGCAGGCCCTCCGGCTCGTCGCCCTTGGCGAATGATCTCAGCGCGTCGACGGCGGCGAGAATGTCCTTGCCGCGTGCCAGCACTTCTACGCCGGCCGGGGTCAGTCGCGACGGCTTTAGCCGGCGGTCGAGCAATTCCGTGCCGAGCATCTCCTCCAGCCGCTGGATCTGGCGGGTGACGGCCGGCTGCGTCAACGGCAGGCGTTGCGCCACCTTCTGAATCGAACCCTCCTCGGCAAAGAGGGCCAGTGTTTTCAGTTCTTCAAGCACGACACACCCGAACATGTCATAGAAGCATAATTATGCTGAACATTATGAATTTGAAATCCGGTGGATGGCAAGCGATTTTCCTCTGGCAGGACCCAGCTGAAAAGGAACGACGATGAAAGCGATCGAATTGCAGAGCCCGGGCGGCCTCAAGAGCCTCAGAATGGTCGAGCGGCCGATGCCTGAACCGGGGCGCCAGGAGATGATTGTGAAGGTCAAGGCGACGGCGCTGAACTACCGCGATGCCGAGATCGTCCGCGGCAGCTATCACACGAAGTTTGCATTGCCGCTGGTGCCGCTGTCGGACGGCGTCGGCGAAGTCGTTGCCATCGGCGCCGAGGTCAGCCGGTTCAAGATCGGCGACCGGGTCTGCGGCACGTTCTGGCAACGCTGGGTCGGCGGCAGTTTCGCGATGGCCGAGCCCTCCTATCAACGTGGCGGCCCGATCGACGGGCTGCTCAGCGAATTTGCCCGGCTCGACGAACAGGCGGCGGTGCTGGCGCCGGCCAATCTGAGCGACCTCGAGGCGGCGACGCTGCCATGCGCCGGCGTGACGGCATGGCACGCGCTGTTTACGGAAGGCAGCGTCAAACCCGGCGACACCGTGTTTTGCCTCGGCACCGGCGGCGTTTCGCTGTTTGCGGTGCAGTTCGCCGCCGCTGCCGGGGCGCGCGTCATCGTGACGTCGAGCAGCGATGAGAAGCTTGCGCGGGCAAAGCAACTTGGCGCGCAGGATGGCGTGAACTATCGCAGCGTCCCCGATTGGGCATCGGCCGTGCTGGGATTGACGGATGGCCGCGGCGCCGACCATATCATCGAGGTTGGCGGACCGCAGAGTTTTGCACAATCGCTGAGGGCAACGGCGCGCGGCGCCCAGATCAACGTCATCGGCTATCTCGGCGGCAGTGACGGCGCCATCAACCCGCTCGACATCTTCCGCCGGCAGGTCCGGGCGCGAGGCATACCGGTGGGCTCACGCGAATCCTTCGAGGCGATGAACCGAGCCATTGTCGTCAACCGGTTGAGACCGGTGATCGACCGGGTCGTGCCATGGAGCCGGGCCGCCGAAGCCTTTCGGTACCTTGAACACGGCTCGCCCTTCGGCAAGGTCGTGCTCGATCATACCCAATGAGCCCGCCTGACGAGCCCGGTGCGATGAGTCTCGAGACCGCGGTCAGGGCAGGCGGTTGGCCCGTTGCAGCGCCTGCTGCGTCTGGTCGTCGGTCAGGCCCTGCAGGAAATCGTCCATCTCTTGGTCGATGAGCCCGGCGCGGCGGGCGACAACATACCAGGCGCCAGCGAGGATCAGATCCGGGTCGGTGCCGATGCCGTTCATGTAGAGCTTGGCGAGACGGTTCTGGGCGGCGACATTGCCGCCCTCGGCGGCCTGCTTCATCCAGTTGAAGCCGGATTTCAGGTCGCGGGCGCCGCCGCGCCCCTCGATCATCCAGGTTGCGAGATCGATCTGTGCCGTGTCGTAGTTCTGCCGCGCGGCCTGTGCCAGCAGGCTGCGGGCGCGGACATCGTCGCGCGGCTTGCCGCCGGCGCCATTGGCGTAGACCTGTGCCATCGCATATTGTGCGTCGGCAAGCCCGGTCGCGGCAGCGCGCTCGTAATAGGATACGGCTTTGGCAATACCGGCATCGCCGGGCTCCTGTTCGACCATCAGCTGCGCAAAATTGAACTGCGCCAGGCGGTTGCCGGCCTCGGCGGCGGCCTGCATCAGCGCATAGGCCTCCTTCTCGTCCTTTTTGACGTAGCGGCCGTCGAGCAGCATCAGTGCATACTGGAATTGCGATTCCGGGACGCCCTGCTCGGCGGCAAGCGCATACCACTTCGCCGCCCCTGCCGCGTCGACCGGCACGCCGAGGCCGCGCGACAATATCTCGGCCACCAGCGTCTGTGCCGCCGGATCGCCGTTTTGAGCGCGCGAAAGCGCAAGGTTGTAGGCCGTCTTGTAGAGCCCGCGCTGAAAGGCGCCGTAGGCAGCATCGGACGGCTTTGCGCCGAAGCGGTCGGGGTTGATGGTGTCGGCCGACGGCAACGGGGTGGTGGTGGCGGGCTGCGGCAATTGTGCGGCGATCGGCTTGTCGGCAGGTTCGCTGGAATCCGGCCTGGGCTGCGGCAGCGGAACGGGTTCCGCCGCTATCGCCTGCGTCACGGCCGTTGCAAGAAAGGCGCTGAAAAGGATTTTCCGCGAGAGCACGTCAGTCCTCGAAGCGCGGCGCGGTTTCGTCGAGCAGCGCGTTGGCGGCGGCGACCGCCATCTTCGGATCGACGCCGTCGGCGAAAACGGCGCTGGACAGTGCCACGAATTCAGCGCCGGTGGCGGCGACCGCTTCCACCGAGGCAAGATCCGATCCGGCCATGACGATGCAGGGGATCTGGATGACGTCCGCCCACCATTGCCCGAGCGACAGGTTGCGGGGGTGCGGCTCAGGCTTGTTGTCGTAACCGAAACGGCCGAAGAAAATGTAATCAGGCCTGACCTCGCCGAGTTCCAGCGCATCGTCGCGGGTCTTGGCGCCGCCGGTGCCGACCATCATCCTGGCCTGGAAGTGTTCGATCGTTTCGGCGAGCTCGTCCTTGCCGACCTCGACATGAATGCCGTCGGCCTGGACGCGGCCGGCGATGCGGGTGTCGCCGGCAATGATGACCGCAATGCCGGCCGCTTGCGCCACCGGCACGATCTGTTCGGCAAAGGCTTGGAAAGAGGCCTCGTCCATACCGTTTTCCGGCAGGATAAGCGAGGCGACGTCACCGCCCTCGAAGGCCGCGGCGATGCGCTCGGCCGGCACGTTCGGCGGCGCGATCAGCACGATACGGCAGCGGTTGGGCGGCGTTGCGTCATTCATTGGTGTTCGATCCCGGTTATCGCCTATGCCGGGCGAAGATGGTTGCATTGCGGCATAGAGCAAAGTGCGGGGATTGAACAGGCGGCAGGGGGATCACGATTGCCGTCAACGATTCCATAGGGCTCGGCGCATGACTGCCGTTGGCCGAAATTCTCCTCGCCTGGTCGCCTGCGGCCCTACGCAGGCACCTTCGATTTCCACAGCGACCAGCCGAGATTCATGCCGGCCGCGGCGACCAGGATGGCGGCGGCGCCGACGATCTGCGCCGGATGCAGCCGATGGCCGAAGGCGACGACATCGACGAGGATGGCGACGACGGGATAGATGAAGGACAGCGATCCCTGCAGATGCGTCGGCAGCTTCTGGATGGCGCCGTACATGAGGATGTACATCAGGCCGGTATGGACGATGCCGAGCGTCGCCAGCATGACCCAGCTTCGCGCATCGGCGGGAAGGTGGGTGAGATTGGCGAAGGGTGCCAGCATGAGAACGCCGACGCAGACCTGGATCAGGGCGATCAGGTGCGGCGGCGTGCCTTTGAGCTTCTTGGTGACGATAGCCGCAACGGCCCAGAAGAAAGCCGCGGCCAGCGCCATCGCAATGCCGGTAAAGTAATCCGTACCATGATCGCCTGCATCGGGCGCGGCCTGCACGATCAGCAGCATGCCGGCAAAGGCGATGCCGAGCCAGGTCAGCTTGGTCACCGTCAGCCGTTCGGAGAAGAAGAGCGCGCCAAAACCTACCAGCATGAAGGGCTGTGTGTTGTAAACGGCCGTGGCGATCGAGATCGACGCGCGGGAAAACGCGCTGAACAGCAACAGCCAGTTGATAACGATGGCAGCACCGCCGAGAGCCGCGATCGCGACGATGCGAAGCGACAGCCTGCCACGCAGCAGTCCCAGCGCCGCGCAGATGATCAGCAGCGTTACCGCCCCGAAAGCACAGCGCCAGAACACCACGTCCATGATGGGCTGGCCGGAAAGCACGACGAACCAGCCGATCGTGCCGAGGATCGCCATCGCCGCCGTCATTTCGATCGTGCCGCGTACCGTGTTGTCCATGGATGCTCCTGAAACCCGTTGAGATTTTATAATCCCACGGCGGATCGGGTATTTCCATGACTTGCAGCTGGTGATATGCAGGACGAACCTCATTTAATTAGGTAGACATCGGCTTTTTCTTGGAATTGTAAAATGCTGGACGAACTCGACAGAAAGCTCCTCGATATCCTGGTCAAGGATTCACGGACCTCGCTGAAGGAACTGGCGCTGCAGGTCGGGTTGTCGTCGCCAAGCGTTTCGGAGCGGCTTCGGCGGCTTGAGGATCGCGGCGTCATCCGCGCGTTCACCATTGACATCGATCCGCAGGCGCTCGGCTACGCCTTGCAGGCGATCGTTCGCATCCGGCCATTGCCGGGCAAGCTGCACATCGTCCAGAAGCTGATCGAGGAAATCCCGGAATTCGGCGAATGCGACAAGGTGACGGGCGATGACTGCTTCGTTGCCCGGCTGTTCGTCCGCTCGATCGGCGAGCTCGACGGGATTCTCGACCGCATCGCCGACAAGGCCGAAACCAGCACCGCCATCATCAAGGCGCAGCCGATCCGGAGACGCCCGCCGCCGCTCGACATGCCAAACATGTGACGGGTTTCGGTGGCGTGGCCCACATATTTGCGGTCGCGGTCTGGCCATTTCTGGTCTATTCCAGAGTTCAACTTTCCCTCCAGCGTCCCTTCCCCATGTCAGGCCTGCTCGTCGATCCCTGGTTCTATGCCGCGGCCATTCCGGCCGTCATCCTCGTCGGCCTGTCGAAAGGCGGCTTCGGCGGCGCCGTCGGCTTTGTCGGCGTGCCGTTGATGGCGCTGACCATGCCGCCGGTTCAGGCTGCCGCAATTCTTCTGCCAATTCTGTGCCTGATGGACATTGTCTCGGTATGGACGTGGTGGGGCATCTTCGACCGCAAGATGCTGGCCGACATGATGCCGGGCGCCGTGATCGGCATTGCCCTTGGCTGGCTGACGGCGGCACTTGTAACCGAAGAGATGGTGCGGCTGATCGTCGGCGCGGTTGCCCTGATCTTCGTGCTGCGCTGGCTCTATTTGCAACTCCGCCACGGTGCCGGCCACGCAGCGGAGCCCAACCGCGTCGCCGCCGGCTTCTGGGGTACCGTTGCCGGGTTCACCAGCTTCGTCGCCCATGTCGGCGGCCCGCCTTTTCAGGTCTATGCGCTGCCGATCAGGCTCGATCCGAAGGTGCTGTCGGGCACCGCGGCGATCTTTTTCGCCGTCACCAATGCGCTGAAGCTCATCCCTTATTTCGCGCTCGGCCAGTTCGACACCACCAATTTGACCGCATCGGCGGTGCTGATGCCGCTGGCGCCGCTGTCGACCATCGCCGGCGCCTGGCTGGTGCGGCGGATGCGGCCGGAGCTGTTCTATCCCTTCACCTATGCGACCGTAGCGGTCGTCGCGGTCAAGCTTCTGTGGGACGGCATCGCCGGCCTCCTGTAAGACGGCGGCCCCATTCGGCCGCCGCCGGATATCCTTACACCTCAGGCGGCACTCGGCAGCAACTGCCGCGTCCTGCCAAGCGCCAGGGCAATGCCGGTTGCCAGTATGAGCGCCATGCAGCCCAGAATGGTGATGTCGTGCAGCGTCGGCTTCAGCACCATGTCCGCGATGATCACCAGCATCACCGAATAGTCGAAGCGCGCGGCGCTGAGGACGCGCTGGCCCTGGGCAAGCACCGCCGGCGTCACACCCTCCTTGGCGATCATGCCTGCCATGCGGTCGGCAGTCGGCTTGAAGATGAACATGCCGATGCAGAAGGTCGTCGCATAACCGGCAAGGCCGATCAGCACCCACAGATCGGAAAAGCCGACCCAGAAGCCGCACATGATGAGGCCGAAAAGCAATGTCAGCATCGACATCGGCGCGAAGAACCGGTTGCCGAGCTCGCCGGTGGCGCGCATCGCCTGCAGCATGCCTTCGACGTTCCCGGCGCGGTCGGCGCGTACCGCGAGCAGCATCAGCGTGAAGCCGCCGCCGACCCAGAGGATCGCCGAGACGACATGCAGAAATTTAACGGCCGAGTACCAGTCCATTATTCGCTCCTTGAGAGATTTGATGATTTGCCGGAGCGCAAGGTTTGCTCCGCCTCGTTGCGAGGAGCGGGCGTTTAGCGCGGCGCCTGTTTCGGAACGATGTCGCGCGGCGAGTGGATCGGTTTCGGTATGTCGGTCACGATCTGGAGGAAACATGGCGCAAGCGCGTCGCCCCGACTTTCCAGCCGGTGGTGTGAACGGCGCCGTGGCCAGTCAGCTGTGCTGTTACGGCACAGATGCTGGGCGCTTGATCAAAAAATATGCCCCGCGTTAAGGCTTCGTTAAGCTTTACAGGCGTTTACTATGTCCATCCAGTGATCTGGATTCTTACCGAGTGGTTGGAGCCACTTTGTTTGACGCCTCCCTGTTAAACTCCTGAGAGCCGCCTTATCCGCGGCTCTTTTTTTGTCCGCCGGCATGGGCGTCCTTCCGACTAAATGCGGCCGTTAACCGTTTGTTAAACATGTGCTTGCCTTCGCTGGCAGCGAAGCGCATTTTCAAGCTTCAGTCGTTTAGGCTGCCGGATATGGCAGCCAAGAGCCGAATCGGCCGGCTGTCAGGCAAGTGCAGGGGCGTAGCGATGAACGAGCCTTCGAAGGCGAGCGCGAAAACCATCAAGCTGGCGGAGCGCCGGGTTTTCTCCCAATCCTTCAAGCCGCTCTATCAGGAAGGCATGGGCCTGGTCGAGCAGGCGGCCGAATATCTCGACGGCAAGGGCCGCGCCGAGGCCAAGAAGCTGTCGAGGCTGGCGGCGACGCTTTATGCGGCCGAATCGATGCGGCTGACCACCAGGCTGATGCAGGTCGCCTCGTGGCTGCTTTTGCAGCGGGCGGCGAATTCCGGCGAGATGACCCGCGATCAAGTGGCCTCAGAAAAATCCAAGGTGCGTCTCGACACTGCCTCGGCGCATGACGAGGCGCCCGGCTGGGCCGAGCTGCCGAAGGATTTCATCGACCTCGTCAACCGTTCGCTGCGGCTGCAGGCGTTGGTGCGCCGGATGGACGAGGAGATCTATGGCGGCCTTGCCGAGGTGCCGCCGTCGAGCCGTCGCCTCAATCCGGTCTCCGACCAGATCACGCTGCTCAACACGGCTTTCGCCCGCGGCTGAGAGACCGTTTCATAATTCTACTCCGGCGGCCATCTAGACTAACCGCGAAGGGACGGGCTCGCGATCATCAGGCGGGGAGAATCACGCAGCAGCAGGCGCGATCCGACCTCCACGATAGACCTGATCGCTGGGAGCAGCTCCTGCCCCAATGACGTCAGCTCATACTCCACGGTCGGCGGCGATGTCGGCATCACGTGGCGTGCGAGGACGCCACGCTCCTCGAGATCGCGCAACCTGGCGGTCAGCACCTTCGCCGAAATGGCTGGGATATCGCGGCGCAATTCGGAGAACCGGCGCGGGCCGTCGCTCAAGGACCAGAGCACCTCGGGTGTCCAGCACCCGCCAAGCAGCGCCATGCACCTCGACATGGGGCAGCCGGGAAGCGCCTTCACCTTCGTTCGCATCCTGAGGACCATGGCGCATCTTCCATGAGAGTTTCCAGTTGGTTACCGGAAAATGATGGTAACTACAAGATACGTGGTTTCCGAGGACAGCTTGGCCGTCTCGTGATCGACGCACTGCTGAAGACAGTTCCGGCCAGCCGGATCGTTGCGGCGGTTCGTGATCCGGCAAAGGCCCGCGATCTTGTCCAACGCGGCGTAGTCGTGCGGGAGGCGGACTATAATCGTCCCGACACGCTCCCGATGGCGCTGGCCGGCATCGATAGACTGCTGCTGATTTCCTCGACCGAAGTCAGCGGCCGCTTGCCGCAGCATCGGTCAGTGATCAAGGCCGCCCAACGGGTGGGGGTTTCGCTGATCGCTTACACAAGCATGCTGCATGCGGACACGTCTCCCGCGAGGCTCGCGGTCGAACATCGGCAGACGGAGGAGGTCATCGCGGCCTCCGGCCTACCCGCCGTCATCCTGCGCAACGGCTGGTACACCGAGAACCATCTGATGGCGCTCCCGGCGGCTCTGGAGCACGGCGCCTTCATCGGCGCCGCAAATGAGGGGCGCTTCTCGTCCGCGGCGCGGCAGGATTATGCCGAGGCCGCGGCCGTGGTGCTGACGAGCGAGGATCAAGCAGGGAGGACTTACGAGCTCGCCGCGGACCAAGCCTTCACGCTCGCCGAGCTTGCGGCGAAGGTCTCGCGGCAATCGGGCAAGGCGATCGCCTACAACGATCTTGCCGGGGCGGCCTATGAGGGTGTGTTGACAGGCGCCGGGCTGCCCGCCGATCTCGCCGCTATCCTGGCCGATGCCGACATTGCAGCCTCACGCGGAGCGTTGTTCGATGACGGCGGCGCCATGAGCCGGCTGATCGGTCGACCGACAACGCCACTGGAGAGCGTCGTTGCGGCAGCATTGCGCGGTTGAAACCGAGACGGCTGTCACATCCGCCAAAGGATCAGAGGACCGTCTGTCGCTCGCGCCAACAGTTATTCAAACGACTAGACTAGCGCAGCTTTCTGCGCTTCCGGTGCTCGCGTACTTATGTACGCTCCGCTCCGGTCTCGAAAACCACGCTATCTGTCTCGCCAGAGCGAATTCTCAAACATTCTCTAAACCAGACTCGGTTGCTGTTTCTGGTTTGTTCACATTTCGCTGGCATCGCCGCTCGCCGGGGTTAAAGTTGACGGATGGGGGAAGCGATTCGCATCATCGGCATCGATCCAGGGCTGAGGCGCACCGGCTGGGGCATAGTCGAAAGCCTCGGCAATTCGCTGCGCTTCGTCGCTTCCGGCACGGTGCGGTCCGACGACAAGGCCGCGCTGGCGGTGCGTCTTTGCCAATTGCATGACGGGCTCGCCGAGATCCTGCATGCCGCGATGCCGCACGAGGCGGCGGTCGAGCAAACTTTCGTCAACAAGGACGCGGCGGCGACGCTGAAACTCGGCCAGGCACGCGGCATCGCCATGCTGGTGCCGGCGCGTGCCGGCCTTGTCGTTGCCGAATATGCGCCAAACGCCGTCAAAAAGGCGGTGATCGGCGTCGGCCATGGCGACAAGAAGCAGATCCACATGATGGTCAAGGTGCTGATGCCGAAGGCGACTTTCGACACCGACGACGCCGCCGATGCGCTGGCCATCGCCATCTGTCACGCGCATCACCGGCAGAGCATCGCCTACAGGATGGCGGCGCTGGCCGGATAAGTATGTTCTTGACTTGTTCTCCAGTGGGCAATAGGTAATACCAACGAGGTATTACCATGCGCGTTACCACCAAGGGCCAAGTGACCATCCCGAAGGAAATACGGGATCATCTCGGTATCGGCCCGGGCTCGGAGGTGGAGTTCGTCCCCACCGAGGACGGCGCTCGTGTCATAGCCGTCGACGAAAACATGTCGGAGGAGGAAGCCTCGCGCAGATTCAGCCAGATACTCGATCGTATGGCCGGTACGCTGGATCTGGGAGGCATGACGGCGGATGAATATGTGGAATGGCTGAGGGGCCCACGTGAAGATCTCGACATTGATTGACACAAATGTCTTGATCGACGTTTGGGGTCCTGCCGGACGGGAGACGAAATGGTCGGCATCCGCGATTACCGCATGCCGGCGCGACGGCGCACTCGTAATCAATGCAATCGTCTGGTCCGAGCTCGCGCCGTTGATTGCGACCGAACAGGCTCTTCGTCAAGCAGCCGACATGCTCAAGATGGATCGCGAATTTCTGCCGTGGGAAGCAGCCTTCCTCGCTGGTGTCACGCACTCGCGCTATCGCCGCGCCGGCGGCATTCGCGAACGAACCTTGCCGGATTTCTTTATTGGAGCCCATGCGGTTGTCGCTGGGCATCGCCTGCTGACGCGCAATGCTGCGCGCTATCGCGGCTATTTCCCGGACCTCGATATCATCTCTCCGGAAACCCACCCGGCATGATCGGCACGCTCAAATGATCGGCAAGCTAAAAGGCACGCTGGATGAGATCGACGAGGATTTCTGCATCGTCGACGTGCATGGCGTCGGCTATGTCGCCTACTGCTCGGCGCGCACGCTGGCGGCATTGCCGCGGCCGGGCGAGGCGGTCGTGCTGTTCATCGAGACCTATGTGCGCGAGGACATGCTGCGGCTCTATGGGTTCCAGTCGGTGCTGGAGCGCGAATGGTTCCGGCTGTTGATGAACAATGTGCAAGGCGTCGGCGCCAAGGTGGCGCTGGCCATCCTGTCGACTCTGGCGCCGGCCGATCTCGCCAATGCGATTGCGTTGCGCGATATCGCCATGGTCAGCCGTGCGCCGGGCGTCGGCAAGAAGGTGGCGGAGCGCATCGTCACCGAATTGAAGAACAAGGCGCCTGCCTATGCGGGCACTGCCTCCGGCACCATCGGCCTGAAGCAGGAGCTCGGCGAGGGCGTCGCCTCGGCGCCGATCACCGACGCCGTCTCGGCGCTGGTCAATCTCGGCTATTCGCGCGACACCGCCGCCAATGCGGTGGCGGCGGCGCTGAAGACGGCAGGCGAGGAGGCGGACGCCTCGAAGCTGATCCGCTTCGGGCTGAAGGAGCTGGCACGGTGAGACGTTGCTTGTCCCGTCCCTTGCCATATGCAAGGAAGGCGGCATGAGCCTTTCGCCACGCCTCATTGCTCCCGACAGACGCGGCGAGGACGCCGAGCAGACCTTGCGGCCGCAGACGCTCGGCGACTTCGTCGGCCAGGCGGCGGTGCGGGCCAATCTCAAAGTGTTCATCGAGGCCGCCAAGGGCCGCAGCGAAGCGCTCGACCATGTGCTGTTCGTCGGCCCGCCCGGCCTCGGCAAGACGACGCTGGCGCAGATCATGGCGCGCGAGCTCGGCGTCAATTTCCGCTCGACCTCGGGTCCGGTCATCGCCAAGGCCGGTGATCTCGCGGCGCTGCTCACCAACCTCGAAGACCGCGACGTGCTGTTCATCGACGAGATCCACCGGCTCAACCCGGCGGTCGAGGAAATCCTCTATCCGGCGATGGAGGATTTCCAGCTCGACCTGATCATCGGCGAGGGGCCGGCGGCGCGCTCGGTCAAGATCGACCTGGCCCGCTTCACGCTTGTCGCCGCCACCACCCGGCTCGGCCTTTTGACCAACCCGCTGCGCGACCGCTTCGGCATTCCGGTGCGGCTCAATTTCTACTCGGTCGAGGAACTCGAGCAGATCGTGCGGCGTGGCGCCCGCATCCTTGCCATGCCGCTCGGCGACGACGGTGCCTTGGAGATCGCCCGGCGGGCGCGCGGCACGCCGCGTATCGCCGGCCGGCTGTTGCGCCGGGTGCGCGACTTCGCCAGCGTTGCCGGCGACGGTCATGTCGACCGCAAGGTCGCCGACGAGGCGCTGACGCGGCTGGAGGTCGACGGGCTCGGCCTCGACGCGCTCGACCGCCGTTATCTGTCGATGATCGCCCGGAATTTCGGCGGCGGGCCGGTCGGCATCGAGACCATCGCGGCCGGGCTTTCCGAGCCACGCGATGCCATCGAGGACATCATCGAACCCTTTCTGATCCAGCAAGGCTTCATCATGCGTACCCCGCGCGGCCGCGTGCTGGCGGCCAATGCCTGGCGGCATCTCGGCCTCGACGCGCCAAAGGACCTGGCGCAGCAGCAGATCAGCCTGTTCCAGGAAGAACCCTAGGTTCCGCTGCTTATGGCTTCGGTGCTGGCAGTCCCCGGCCCAGCCCTCCAGGTCTTGATCATCGCCGGTCTATGCGCAAAACAGGTGTTGCTTGAAACAGGGCCTGTCGGGCCAAAAGGACAGCGCAATGGACGATCACGGTGAATCGGCATTGTCCGCCGGACTTTCCGGCGCGCTGACGGAATTCGGCCATCGACTGATGGCGCGGGTCTATTATGCCGACACCGATTTTTCCGGCGTCGTCTACCACGCGCGCTATCTCGAATTCTTCGAGCGCGGCCGGTCCGACTATCTGCGGCTGGCCGGCGTCCACCACACCGAGCTTGCCGACGGCAAGCATGGCGAGAAAATAGTCTGGGTGGTGCGGCGCATGGAGATCGATTTCCGCGGTTCGGCCCGCATGGATGACATCCTGACCATCGATACGCGCACCGAAGACATTTCCGGCGCCCGCATCGTCATGGCGCAGCAGTTGAAACGCGGCAGCGAAGTGCTGGTCGAGGCGCGGGTCGAAGCGGCGATCGTCGGCGAGAACGGCCGGCCGCGGCGCTTTCCCAAGGATTGGGTGGCAGCCTTCATGCCCGGAACGCGCAAATAAGAGTTCAGAGGCGGAAGATCCGGAGCTCCCGGTCGAGGCGAGGATCGCCGGGCTGGTCGTCGGGGCGCGGCAATGCGCCGCGCTGTACGTCCTAACCCATCCTTAACCATAACGGTCCATGAAGGGATTGGTTAAGATTGGAAGAATCCAAGCGCCTTCCTTTCACCAATATTTGCCCCGAAAAGGCCGCCAACGGTGCATTTGGGGTTATTCCGCAAGCTTAACGCGAACGGACCACAAGGGATGCCCATGGGCCAGCCGCCAGCCACGCCCCGAAAATCTTTAAGGACGTAACATGGAAAACATCGCTCTCGCCGAACCGGGCGCGCATTTATCGATTTGGGCCTTGTTCATGCAGGCCGGTTGGGTGGTCAAGCTGGTCATGATCGGGCTGCTTGGTGCCTCGATCTGGACCTGGGCGATCATCGTCGACAAGCTCGTCGCCTATGCCCGCATGCGGCTGGCGCTCAACCGCTTCGAACAGGTGTTCTGGTCGGGGCAGTCGCTGGAAGAGCTTTACCGCACGCTCGCCGACCGCAAGACGACCGGCATGAGCGCGATCTTCGTCGCCGCCATGCGCGAATGGAAGAAGAGCTTCGAGAAGGGCGCAAAATCGCCGCTCGGCCTGCAGACCCGCATCGACAAGGCTATGGATCTGGCGCTGACCCGCGAGATGGAAAAGCTGGAAGGGCGGCTCGGCTTCCTCGCCACCACCGGCTCGGCGGCGCCCTTCATCGGCCTGTTCGGCACCGTGATCGGCATCATGACCTCGTTCCAGGCGATCGCCGCTTCGAAGAACACCAGCCTGTCGGTGGTCGCGCCCGGCATCGCCGAAGCGCTGCTGGCGACGGCCATCGGCCTGCTCGCCGCCATCCCGGCCGTCATCGCCTACAACAAGCTGTCGTCCGACGCGAGCAAGATCGCGGTGCGCATGGAAGGGTTCGCGGATGAGTTCTCCGCCATACTCTCGCGCCAAATCGATGAAAAAGTCGCGCAGAAGGCCTGAGGGACGATCATGGGAATGTCCGTAAGCGCGGGTGGCGGAGGACGCGGCGGGCGCGGCCACAGGCGGCGCGGCCGCCATCACGCCTTGATATCGGAGATCAACGTCACGCCGATGGTCGACGTGATGCTGGTGCTGCTGATCATCTTCATGGTCGCGGCGCCGTTGCTGACGGTCGGCGTGCCGATCGACCTGCCGGATACCCAGGCCAAAGCGATGAACGCCGATACGCAGCCTATAACCGTGTCCATCAACTCGGCCGGTCAGATCTACCTCCAGGAAACCGAGATCCCGATCGAGGAGCTGGTGGCAAAGCTGCAGGCGATCTCGAAGACCGGCTATGACGAGCGCATTTTCATCAGGGGTGACAAGTCCACCGACTATGGCACTGCCATGAAGGTGATGGCCCGCATCTCGGCTGCTGGCTACAAGAATATCGGCCTGGTTTCACTGCAGGAACAGGATCAGTAGACGCAAGATGAGGACCGGCCTCACTACATCGGTGATCTTGCATACGGTGGCGATCGCCTTCGGGCTGTTCACGTTGTCCTCGCCGCCCGCGATGCCTGCGTCCGATGCGGAATCGGTGTCGGTCGAGATCGTGCCGATGGAAGCGACGGCACAGGTCCTGCAAGGCGACAAGAAAGCTGTAATGCACGACAAGCCGGCGCCGGTACCGACGCAGCGTCCCGACATCGTTCCCGATGCCCAGAAAGTCGGCGATAACAGCGTCGACACCGACAAGCCGCCGACACCTGAGCCCAAGCCCCAGCCAGTCGACATGACGGCGGCTCCACCACCCGCGCCGACGCCGGTCGAAAAGCCCAAGCCCGAGGACGTGCCGAAGCCGAAGGAAGAGCCGAAGCCTATTCCTGCTACGGAGGTGGCGCCGGTGCCGCAGCCGAAGGAAGAGGTCAAGCCCGAACCTGTCAAGCAGACCGAGCCCAAGCCGACGCCGGCCAAGGAGCCGACGCCCACGCCGCCGCAGGACAAGACTGCCGCGATCGATCCGCAGCCCGAGGTCAAGCCGGATGCCGTCGCCGAGGCGATTGCCAAGCAACCGCCAACCGAGGAGGCGCAGCTTCCCGACTCGGCGCCGGCACCCGAGGCTCGGCCAAAGCCGCAGCCGGCCCAGGCCGAGAGCGCGAAGGCACCGGAGCGCAAGGACGCCGACAAGCCGGTCAAGGAAGCCTCATCCAGGCCGAAATCGGACGACAAGCAATTCAACGCCGACGAGATTTCGGCTCTGCTTGACAAGCGGAAGCCGTCCGGCGGCGGCGCCAAGCGCTCGACCCAGCAGGCATCGCTCGGCGGCGAGAAGGATCAGGGCCAGAAGCTTTCGAAATCGGAGCAGGGGGCATTGGAGGCCCAGCTTGGTGGTTGCTGGACGCTTCCGGCAGGGCTCGAGGGTTCGGAGAATTTCGTCGTCGTGGTCCGGTTTAATCTGGACGCCTCCGGCAAGCTGGATGGCCGGCCGAGCGTTGAAAAGTCGAGCGGAAACCGCCCGTTTGACGAAAGTGCAGTGCGCGCGGTTCAGAAATGCGATGTGGCCGGCTTGCAGGTTCCGGCGGGCAAGCAAGACATCTGGTCCGACGTTCGGGTCACTTTTGACCCCAGGGAGATGCTCGGTCTTTAGGCCTGGCGCTCACAGAATCAGCGAAAGAAGCGAGAAGACATGAAATCCATCCTCAAGCCGCTCCTGACGATCGCAGCGATGGCGCTGGGTATGACCGTTGCTGTCACCCTGCCGGCGCGGGCGCTCGTTGAGCTCAACGTCAATAAGGGCAATGTCGAGCCGTTGCCGATCGCCATCACGGACTTCCAGGGCGGCGATGCGCTCGGCGCCGAGATTTCTGGCATCGTCAGTGCCGACCTGAAACGCTCCGGCCTGTTCGCGCCGATCGACAAAAGCGCTTTCATCGAAAAGATCTCGAACCCGGATGCCACGCCGCGCTTCGAAGACTGGAAGGTGATCAATGCGCAGGCGCTGGTCACCGGCAGTGTCGGCAAGGAGGCTGACGGCCGCATTCGCGCCCAGTATCGGTTGTGGGACACGTTTGCCGGCCAGCAGATGTCGGGCGAGCAGTTCTTCGCCAACGACGCCAATACCAGGCGCGTCGCCCATATCATCGCCGATGCGATCTACGAGCGGCTGACCGGCGAGAAGGGTTATTTCGACACGCGCGTCGTCTTCATCGACGAGTCCGGTGCCAAGAATGCGCGCAAGAAGCGGCTAGCCATCATGGACCAGGACGGCGCCAACGTCCGCTATCTCTCGAACGGCAAATCGATCGTGCTGACGCCGCGCTTCTCGCCGAACCGGCAGGAAATCACCTACATGTCCTATGAAAGCGGTCAGCCGCGGGTGTACCTGCTGCAGATCGAGACGGGGCAGCGCGAGCTGGTCGGCAATTTCCCCGGCATGACGTTTGCGCCGCGCTTTTCGCCGGACGGCCAGAAGGTGATCATGAGCCTGCTGCGCGATGACGGCAATTCCAACATCTTCGCCATGGATCTGAGAAGCCGCTCGACGACCAGGCTCACCAATTCGACCGCCATCGACACCTCACCGTCCTACTCGCCTGACGGCAGCAAGGTGGTGTTCACCTCGGATCGCGGCGGCCGCGCGCAGATCTATGTGATGGGCGCCGACGGCTCGGGCCAGACCCGCATCTCGTTTGGCGACGGCGTCTATTCGACGCCGGTGTGGTCGCCGCGCGGCGATCTCATCGCCTTCACCAAGCAGACCGGCGGCGAATTCCAGATCGGCGTCATGCGCACCGACGGTTCGGGTGAGCGCATCCTGTCCACCGGCTTTCAGCAGGAAGGGCCGACCTGGGCGCCCAACGGCCGGGTGCTGATGTTCTTCCGCGATTCCAATGGTGGACCAAAACTTGTTTCGGTCGATCTCACCGGCCGCAACGAACAGTCGATCCCGACGGCGAACTTCGCCTCGGATCCGGCCTGGTCGCCGCTGCTGGAGTGATGGAAGAAGAACTGAGGAATTGAAGAACTGACGAGTTGACGAGTTGAAGAACTGAAGAATGGAGAAGGCAGGGGTCTACATCGAGCACGCGAGGGATTTAGAAGTCTATAAGCGTGCCTATGCGGTTTCCCTTGGGGTACACAGAGCCACGCTTGCTTTTCCGAAAATGGAGCAATACGCGCTCGCCGATCAACTACGTCGTTCCAGCAAGGCGATCTGCGCCAATTTCGCCGAAGGCTTTGCCAAACAGACTCACTCCAAGCCCGAATTCGCACGCTTCATTTCGATGGCCATAGGATCATACAGTGAGGTGGAGACCTGGATTTCGTATGCGTTCGACCTCGAGTACATCACACAGGCGCAACGCGACGATTGGTTGCAATCCTATGCCCGCATCTACGGAATGCTGGTCAATCTCATAGAGAAGCTGAGGTGATCTCTTTCCTCAATTCCTCAGTTCTTCAGTTTCCTCAATTCCCTCTTTTTCATGTTTTGGCCGCATTTCCGCCTACGGTCCGCGCTCATTGTCGCCCCTCGGCAGAACGGTTGCGGACGGCAGCCGAAACCAAATTTTAACCGTGTTTCTTGAGCGTCGGTTAACCCAAACGTGGTTACTGGACGATCAATGAAATCACTCGAATTGCGAAGGAGAGGCGGCATGGGCCGTATCGCAGCACTTACCACAAACCCGGTCATGATCGCGCTGGTCGCGATGCTCGCGATCACCGGTTGCGCCTCGAAGAAGACGCCGAACAGCGCCGCCGATCTCGGCCTCAACGGCGCCGGCGCGGCAACGCCCGGATCGGCCCAGGACTTTACCGTCAACATCGGCGACCGCATCTTCTTCGACACCGATTCGTCCTCGATCCGCGCCGATGCGCAGACGACGCTGTCGCGCCAGGCGCAGTGGCTGAACCAGTACAAGCAGTATGCCATCGTCATCGAAGGCCATGCCGACGAGCGCGGCACGCGCGAATACAATCTGGCGCTCGGCGCCCGCCGTGCTGCCGCCACACGCGACTTCCTGGTCGCCAAGGGTGTTTCGGCGCAGCGCCTGAAGACCATTTCCTACGGCAAGGAGCGTCCGGTCGCGGTTTGCGACGACATCTCCTGCTGGTCGCAGAACCGCCGCGCCGTAACCACGCTGGGCGGCGCCGGTTCTTGATCGGCATAAATGCAACACTTGGTGCGAAAGGCGGCCAAAAGGCCGCCTTTTTCATATCTGCCCGCTCCAAACAAAATTTGGCCGAAGTCTCACGTCCTGTTAAGAGCCGAGGGCGCCTGGCAACTTCGGTTGGAAAGGGCGCGCAACAGGCTAACGGTTTCACGGCGAGAGGCACATGCATTTCAGATCGGTCTTGAGCGGCACGCTTGCGCTGCTGCTCGTATCAAGTATCGCGGCACTTGCTGACGGGGCAAACGGCACCGGGCAGTCATCGGAAAGCGGTTTTTCCTTCCACCTGCCGACGATCAAACTGCCCGGCATTTTCGGCGAAAAGAAAAAGCCGGATCAGGTTCAATTCGCGCAACAGGATGGTACCGGCACTCCGGCGCTGGAGGAACAGCTCCGGCAGATGAATGGCAAGATCGAGGAACTCAATTTCCAGGTCCTGCAGATGCAGGAGCAGATCCGCAAGCAGCAGGAAGACAACGAATTCCGCTTCCAGCAGCTGGAAGGCGGTCCGCAAGGCGCGCAGCAGCCGGCCGAGCAGAAGAAGTCCGAGGCCGCGCCCAGCAGCGACAGCCCCAACGGCGACAGTAACGTGGCGGAGGCGCCGGGGACGCCGGCTCCGGCCGATGCGGGCAAGGCGGCAGACGGCGACAAGAGCGTCGAGGACGTCATCGTCGAATCGCCCAACGGCGATCCCGGCAAGCTGATCCCCGGCGCGCCGCCCAAGACGTTCGGCACCATCACCGTCGACAAAAACGGCAATGTCGTCGAAGCCGATGGCAATGCGCAAGCGAATGCGCCGCAGCAGAATACGGCCCCAGCCAACGGCGCCAGCGCAGCCGGCAACAAGGCCGGTAAATCCGACGATACGGTGGTTGCGGCACTCCCGTCGACCAACGATCCGGAGGAGCTTTACCGCAACTCTTACCAGTTCATCCTGTCGGGCGACTACAGCACCGCCGAACAGGGCTTCCGCGACCATATCGCCCGTTTTCCCAAGGACGCCAAAGCAGCGGACGCGCATTACTGGCTTGGTGAATCGCTGCTCGGCCAGCAGAAATACCGCGATGCGGCCGAGACTTTCCTCGCTGCCAGCAAGGACTATCCCAAGGCCAAGAAGGCGCCAGACATGCTGCTGAAGCTCGGCGTTTCACTGGTCGGGCTGAAGCAGCGCGACGTGGCCTGTGCCACTTTCAGCGAGATCGGCAAGCGCTACCCCGATATTTCCGGCGCGCTCAAGGAGCGGGTCAAGCAGGAAAGGGCACTCGCGGCGTGCTAGTTTTTCCGTTGCGTGTCGTTGCCGCAAAACCAGGCCCACGCTTGGGCGACATGCATGACGCTCGACAGCGAGCCTGACCTTTCGGATTTTTCGCGGATCGACTTTTCCAACGGCGCTGTTGCGGCCGTGTCCGGCGGCAGCGACTCGACCGCCCTTCTCCTCCTCCTCAAAGCCCATCTCGATCGTAACGCCCCGGCAACGAAATTGCTGGCGGTAACGATCGATCATCAATTGCGGCCGCAAGCGGCAGCGGAAGCGCAAGCCGTGGCCAGGCTGTGCGCGGCGCGCGGCATTGCCCATCGCATCCTCGCCTGGTCGGGGCACAAACCATCGACCGGCCTGCCCGCCGCCGCGCGCGAGGCGCGCTACCGGCTGCTCGCCGAGGCCGCCGAAGCGGCAGGCATCGGCCTGATCCTGACCGGCCACACCGCCGACGACCAGGCCGAGACCGTGCTGATGCGGCAAGCACGTGACGACGGGCCAGGTGAGGAAAGGCCGCGCGACGAAGCGCGGGGCCTTGCCGGCATGGCGCCGGCAACCCTCTACGAGTGGCGGCACTGGATCGTGCGGCCGCTGCTCGGCGTAAGGCGTGCTGAGCTGCGCGAATTCCTGCGGCGTGAACAGGTTGCCTGGATCGAAGATCCGACCAATGCCGACACCGCTTTCGAGCGGCCGCGCGTCCGCGCAGCACTTGTTGAAGGCGACGATGCGCCTCGCATGGCTGAAGCTATGGCGCTGGCCAGAAAGGCGGCGGTCGAGCGTGAGCAGCTGGGACATCGCGCGGCCATGCTGATCCGCAGCTTGGCCTCCAGGCCGGCCGCCGGCCTCGTCCGGCTCGATCGGGATTTTGCGACGGCCGCCGACAGCCGGTCGGCCATTTATGCGCTGCGCATCCTGCTGGCGGCGACCGGCGGCACCGCCTTCCTTCCCGACCAGGCCCGCAGCGAAGCCCTTTTCGGCCGGTTCCGCACCGGGCCGCTTTGTGCCACATTGTCGCGGACCGTGGTCGATGCCCGGCGTACCGGCATCTTTCTGCACCGCGAATTGCGCGATCTGCCGCCCGCTGTTGCGGTTTCCGGCAATGCCCTGTGGGACGGCCGCAGACGGATCACATTGGGCGACAGTCCCGGTGCATTGTTGATGATCGCGCCGCTGTTGATAGCCCCGCTCGGGGCGGCTCTTGCCGCAAAGCGGGCAATTGCCGGGCATGGCACGCCGGCAAGCCTTGTGCGTGCCGCCTTGGCCGCCGAGCCGGCGCTCTGGCGGGACGGCGAATGCCTCGGTTTGCTCGGGGAAGGCCGGGGTTTGCCCGGGGAAGGCCCGATGCCGGCGGCTGTCGCCGCATATCCGGCAGTCGCGCCCTTCGCCCGTTTCCTGCCGTCCTTCGATCTGGCGCCGGCCGATGCCGTCGCCGCGTTGCTTGGCGCGGCGCCCGTTCCAGCCGTGCCGTTCGGCGGCCACAATGCCGGCCTACCACGGGCGAAAGCTTAACCGAGACCTGCTGTTATGCTTGGCAATGGGAGACGCTCTCCCTATGTTAGGGCCAAGTTTCCTCTCACGACGCGTGTCCGCCCAGCGGGCGCCAACGGGACAATTGATGAATCCGAATTATCGCAACCTCGCGCTCTGGGCGATCATAGCGGTCCTGCTCATCGCTCTCTTCAATCTTTTCCAGACGCCGCAGACGCGTGGAGCCTCGAGCGATGTTCCCTATTCGCAGTTCCTGCAGGAAGTCGCGGCGGGACGGATCAAGTCGGTGACCATCGCCGGCGCCCGTATCTCCGGCAATTACACGGACAGTTCCAACGGCTTCCAGACCTATTCGCCTGGGGACCCGTCACTGGTTTCGCGCCTGCAGGACAAGAACGTCACCATCAATGCGCGTCCTGAATCCGACGGCTCCAATTCGCTGTTCGGCACCCTGATCTCCTGGCTGCCGATGATCCTCATCCTCGGCGTCTGGATATTCTTCATGCGCCAGATGCAGTCCGGTTCCGGCCGCGCCATGGGCTTCGGCAAGTCGAAGGCCAAGCTTTTGACCGAAGCACATGGCCGCGTCACCTTCCAGGACGTCGCCGGCGTCGACGAAGCCAAGGAAGATCTGGAAGAGATCGTCGAGTTCCTGCGCGACCCGCAGAAATTCCAGCGGCTCGGCGGCAAGATCCCGCGCGGTGTGCTGCTCGTCGGTCCTCCCGGAACCGGCAAGACGCTGCTCGCCCGCTCGGTCGCGGGTGAAGCCAACGTGCCGTTCTTCACCATTTCGGGCTCGGACTTCGTCGAGATGTTCGTCGGCGTCGGCGCAAGCCGCGTCCGCGACATGTTCGACCAGGCCAAGAAGAACGCGCCTTGCATCATCTTCATCGACGAAATCGACGCGGTCGGCCGCCATCGCGGCGCCGGCCTGGGCGGCGGCAATGATGAACGCGAGCAGACGCTGAACCAGTTGCTGGTCGAGATGGATGGCTTCGAATCCAACGAAAGCATCATCCTGATCGCCGCCACCAACCGGCCAGACGTGCTCGATCCGGCGCTGCTGAGGCCGGGCCGCTTCGACCGCCAGGTGGTGGTGCCGAACCCCGACATAGTCGGCCGCGAGAAGATCCTGAAGGTGCATGTGCGCAACGTGCCGCTGGCGCCCAATGTCGACCTCAAGGTGATCGCGCGCGGCACGCCGGGCTTTTCCGGCGCCGATCTGATGAACCTGGTCAACGAGTCCGCCCTGATGGCGGCGCGGCGCAACAAGCGCCTCGTCACCATGGCCGAATTCGAGGACGCCAAGGACAAGATCATGATGGGCGCCGAGCGCCGCTCGTCGGCGATGACACAGGCCGAGAAGGAACTGACCGCCTATCACGAGGCTGGTCATGCCATCCTGGCGCTCAACGTGCCGTCGGCCGATCCGCTGCACAAGGCGACCATCATTCCGCGCGGCCGGGCACTCGGCATGGTCATGCAGCTGCCGGAAGGCGACCGCTATTCGATGAGCTACAAATACATGATCTCGCGCCTCGCCATCATGATGGGCGGCCGTGTCGCCGAGGAGTTCAAGTTCGGCAAGGAGAACATCACCTCCGGCGCCTCCTCCGATATCGAGCAGGCGACCAAGCTGGCGCGTGCCATGGTGACGCGCTGGGGCTTCTCCGACAAGCTCGGCCATGTCGCCTATGGCGACAACCAGGAGGAGGTGTTCCTCGGCCATTCGGTGGCGCGCACGCAGAACATCTCGGAAGAGACGGCGCAAATCATCGACGCCGAAGTGCGCCGGCTGATCGACGAGGCCTATTCGACGGCAAGGTCTATCCTGACCAAGAAAAAGAAGGAATGGATCGCGCTGGCGCAGGGCCTGCTCGAATACGAGACGCTGTCCGGCGAGGAGATCAAGCAGCTGATCGCCGGCAATAAGCCCGCGCGCGACCTTGGCGACGACACGCCGCCGAGCCGCGGCTCGGCCGTGCCGAAGTCCGGCCGCCGCAAGAAAGGCCCCGAGCCCGAAGGCGGCATGGAACCTCAGCCGTCAAGCTAGGCTCCGGCCCGGCACAGATCGACTTCGAAACGCCGCGGCTCTAACCGCGGCGTTTTCTCTTGGGGAATGCGACCCTTCCTGCATCGCAGGAAATTGGCGAAAGTGACGATGACGGCCAATCTCCCGCCTCGCGGGGGGATGTCCGGCAGGACAGAGAGAGGCGCGAAGGAATGGAGCCTTCTATCGGCCTCGTTGACTACTTCGGGAAGATCGACAAAGCGCGCCGGAGAATGAAGCTCGCATTTTTTGCCGGCGGCGCCACATTTTGTTCTTGCTTTGTGCCGGCAGCTATGCTATCAATTTGGGTGTGGTGCCAATTGGCGCTGAATGACCCGCCCGCCGAGGCGGGTTTTCTGCTTCTGGCTATGAGAGTTCCGGTGGTGCCGAGATCGATGTCGGCCGGACAGAGCCAAGAAACACGATCTGACAGTTGGTTCGACCTCGGAAGGCCCTCTCACTTGTTCGGCAGCAACAAAAAGCCCGCGAACCTTGCGGCTCGCGGGCTCATGTCGTCGGATGGTGGCGCCGGTCAGCTCTTCAGCTTGGCGTTGCAGAGGCTGTAGAAGCCGCCGCCCTTCTGGATCCACCTGAGGCCGCCCAGCGTGTTGGCGTCCTTGTTGGCGTAGTAGAGGTCGAGACAGGTGTGCATGCGGCCCTTGGCCGGGGTCTCGGTTGCATACTTCTTGGAGATCGCCGTCGGGAATTTCACGCCCTGGGGGGCGGTGATGGTCGGCGGTTGCGGATCACCGGTGTATTTGGCATCGGGAGCCGGCAGGGTGTCGTCGTCGGCTGCGCCGGCGCCGCATTGGCTCTTGCGGAAGTCGTTCCACTTCATGCCATTCAGCGTGTTGCCGGCCTTGGCAGCCTGATATTTGGCGCTGCAATCCGCCATGCTGAGGCCTTTGCCGGTATCGGTCGCGGCGGCTGTCGTCGCCTTGGCAGGTGCCGCGGCGGGTTGTGCAGCTGCACTTGCGCCGGCGGCGCATTCACTCTTGCGGAAGTCGTTCCATTTCATGCCGTTGAGCGTGCCGGCAGCCTTGGCGGCCTGGTATTTGGTGCTGCACTCCTTGGCCGTCAGCCCAGGCGCTGCGTCATCGCTGCTGGCCGCCGCTGCTTTGGTCGTGGCGGCGGGTTGTGCGGCTGCCGTCGCGCCGGCGGCGCACTGGGTCTTGCGGAAGTCGTTCCACTTCATGCCGTTGAGCGTGCCGGCAGCCTTGGCGGCCTGGTATTTGGTGCTGCACTCCTTCGCCGTCAGGCCCGGCGCCGCATCGTCGGCGGCGGCTGCCTTGGTCGTGTCGGCGGCCTTGGCCGTGGCTTTGGCTGGCGCGGGTTCGGTTGCAGCGGCGGAAGCATCGGTGCCGCATTGGGCCTTGCGGAACTGGTTCCAGTTCTGCCCGCCAAGCGTTCCCGCGTCCTTGGCCGCATTATACTTGGTGCTGCACTCGGCCATGGTCAGCGCGCTGGCAGGCGCCGCCAGGAATAAGGTCGCGACGGCAAGACCCGTCAAAGTGGCAAGTCGGTGGATGAGCATGCGTTTTCTCCCTGCGGCGGTTCATGATATGTCCCAGTGCAGCAATAGCGCTCAACGGCTGGTTGCGCCAGATGCTAAGTAGCGTAGAGACAAATTTAGAAGTGCATTCTTTTCTTTAAGGTGATGAATTCGTTGCCGGGACCGTCTCCCCGCCAAGTTCGTCCGGGTGCATTGCACGGAGCGCGCGCCTATGGCTGGTTCCCAGCGAGGACACTGCGTCGAATGACAGCCAGTCAAATCGGCGGCTGCGGCGGACCTGAGCCACCGCTGTCTGGAGCAGCACGATGCGGATTCGGGTTCAAGGCCACACTGCCACAGCCAAAAGGATCCAGATGAGGTTTGAGTTGACGTTTCTGATGCTGCTGCCGCAACAAGGGCTCGGAACTTGAAAATCAACACACTAGCGTGACGTAAAACACACAAAACAACAATTTTCTAAGGATTGGTCGTCCATAATCATACAATGTGATGACGGGGCTTGGGCCATTTTATGGCATGAGATGCTCGGAAAGAACCATCGGGAAGCTGGCGAACATGGCAGGACATTATTTCGGTACGGACGGCATTCGTGGGCGCGCCAACAAGTTTCCAATGACGGCGGAGGTCGCCATGCGGGTCGGCATGGCCGCCGGCCTCTCGTTCCAGCGCGGCAGCCACCGCCACCGCGTCGTGCTCGGCAAGGATACCAGGCTTTCCGGCTACATGATCGAGAACGCCATGGTGTCCGGCCTGTGCGCCGCCGGCATGGATGTCTTCCTGCTCGGCCCGATCCCGACGCCGGCTGTTGCCATGCTGGTGCGCTCGCTGCGCGCCGATATCGGCGTGATGATCTCTGCCTCGCACAACCCCTATTACGACAACGGCATCAAGCTGTTCGGCCCCGATGGCTACAAGCTGTCCGATGAGATCGAGGAGCGTATCGAGGGGATGCTCGACAAGGATATCGAACTGGCGCTCGCCGATTCCGATGGGCTCGGCCGCGCCAAACGCGTCGACGGCGTGCATGACCGCTATATCGAATTCGCCAAGCGCACGCTGCCGCGCTCGATGTCGCTGTCGGGCCTGCGCATCGTCGTCGATTGCGCCAATGGCGCCGCCTACAAGGTGGCGCCCGACGCGCTGTGGGAACTCGGCGCCGAGGTCGTTGCCATCAATGTCGAGCCGAACGGCTTCAACATCAACAAGGAATGCGGCTCGACTCATCCGGCCGGTCTGCAAAAGAAGGTGCACGAGGTGCGCGCCGATATCGGCATTGCGCTCGACGGCGATGCCGACCGTGTCGTCATTGTCGACGAGAACGGAGCGATCGTCGATGGCGACCAGATCATGGCGCTGATCGCCGAATCCTGGCAGCAGAGCGGACGGCTGGCCGGCGGCGGCGTCGTCTCGACGGTGATGTCCAATCTCGGCCTCGAACGCTTCCTCGGCGACATGAACCTGCAGTTGCATCGCACCAAGGTCGGTGACCGCTATGTCGTCGAGCACATGCGTGCCCATGGACTCAATGTCGGCGGCGAACAGTCGGGCCACATCGTGCTGTCCGATTTCTCGACCACCGGCGACGGCCTCGTCTCGGCGCTCCAAGTGCTCGCCTGCATCAAGCGGCATAACCGACCGGTCAGCGAACTGTCGAAGAAATTCGAGCCGGTGCCGCAGCTTTTGAAGAATGTGCATATTTCCGGCGGCAAGCCGCTGGAGGAGGCGCCGGTCAAGGCGGCGATCGAAGATGCGCGCAATCGCCTCGGCAAGGCCGGGCGCCTGGTCATCCGGCCATCCGGCACGGAGCCGCTCATCCGCGTCATGGCGGAGGGCGACGACCCGCAGCTTGTCGAGTCCGTGGTCAACGACATCGTCGAGGTCATTTCGGAAACGCGCAGCGCCGCCTGATCTCCCTCCAACATCGGTTCAAAAGCCCGCCTTGCCGGCGGGCTTTTTTATTGGGTCGCGGCCAGCTCCGCCTGCAGCAACGGCCGCCAGATTGCTCGACTTTTAGAGATTCGTGGTTAATCAATACGGTTAAACGCCTTTTAACCTTTCCGATTCATTATCCACAACTGAGGTCAATCACATTTCGGGCGCGTTCGCCGTTCGAGGGTTCTCAGGGGTGATAAGCATGTTCAACACAGCTAGAATGGCTCTTCTGGCCGCGCTGTTTGCCGGCGTCGGACCGGCATTCGCCGCCGATTTCGTCGAGCCGCCCGTCGTCGAGGAGGCACCGCCACCGGTTGCCTATGAGCAGCCGGCCGAATTCGGCGGCTGGTATATCCGCGGCGACATCGACTATCACTGGTCGAGGTTTCGTGGTGGCGACTACATCACCTACGGTGTGGCGCCCCAGAATCCCGGCAAGTTCGATACAGGCAAGCTGGATGGCGCCTTCTCGGCCGGCGGCGGTGTTGGTTACCAGATCGACGAGCATTTCCGCACCGATCTCACCCTGGACTGGATGAGCAAGTCCAAATTCCGCGGCTCGACCAACGGCTTCTGCGGCCCACAGCAAACGCCTTGCACGTCCGTCGATACCTCGTCCTATTCGGCGCTGCTGCTCTTGGCCAACGCCTATGTCGATATCGGCACCTGGCATGGGATCACGCCTTACGTCGGCGCCGGCATCGGCGGTGCCTGGGTCAAGTGGGATGAACTGCACAACGTGGACAGCGACGGTTCATTTGATCATGCCGGTGGCAAGGGCTGGCGGTTTGCCTATGCTGCCATGGCGGGCGCATCCTACTGCTTGACTGACCGCGTCAAACTAGATGTCGGCTACCGCTTCAGCCACATCAACGGCGGTAAGATGTTCGACTATGCCTCCCTCCCCAATGTCGGCCCCGGCTATGACAAAGGTATCAACGTTCACGAAGTGCGCGGCGGCCTGCGCTACCAGTTCGGCAGGTCGGACTGTGCGCCGCCGGAGCCTTACGTCCCGGAACCCGAGCCCGTCTACACGAAGTAGTCGCTTCGAAATCGAGGAATTCGTCGACCGCCCGGCTGATGCCGGGCAGTTTCGTTTGGCTGCCTAAAGATGCTGCGTTGCCCTGTAACACCGTCCGGCTCGAGGAGCGAAAACGGATCAAATCAATTGCTAACGCCTTGTTATCCTTAACCCGCACTTAACCACTATGGTTAACAATGCTGTCTGAAACGGCGCGCGCGATCGCGAATGCGCCAAGTTCGGGAGCCGAGGACCATGACATTCAAATCGCCTATAGCACTGGCGCTTGCAGCAGTCGTCCTGGTGCCGCTGACGCCGGCGCTTGGCGCCGATTACGAACCGCCGGTCTATGTCGACCAGGCGCCCGACTATGTACCGGTCGAGGTTGGCTCGGGATGGTATCTGCGCGGCGATGTCTCCTATCTGGTGCAGAAGAGCTTCAAGGATGAGCATTTCGCCTTTACACCCGCGAGCTTCGACGAAAAGGAAGATCCCATCTTCGCCAGCATCGGCTTCGGCTACCATTTCAACGACTATCTGCGCGCCGATCTCAATGTCGGCTATCTTCCCGGCAACAAGATCGACGTCGGCTATAACGACGGAACGACCGTGGCATCGGCGACCCTGAAGAACTATGCCTTCTCAGGCATACTCAACGGCTATGTCGACCTTGGCACCTATGTCGGAATCACACCTTATCTCGGCGCCGGTGTCGGTATCCTGCAGAGCAAGCGTCGCCTGTCGGCGAGCTACTTCACCGACAACGCCGACCCCACCGACGATTTCGTCCGGCATGACAACAAGACCCAGTACTCCTTCGCCTACACGCTGAATGCCGGGCTTGCGTACCAAGTGTCCAAGAACGTCTCGGTCGATCTGGGCTATCAGTATTTTTCCGCGCCAGACGCCGAATATGTGACTGCCGAGAGTCTGACTTCTTTTCCGATCCGCAAAGGGATCAACAATCATCAAGTCAAAGTCGGACTACGCTACGATCTGTGGTAGGCTCGATCGAAGCCGAGGCGTTGACAATGGTGGGTCGCAGGCCCGCTGTTTGCGTTTCGCCCCCGGCAATATCCCGACAGCGACAAAAACTTTCCCCTTGACGCCGAAAGCCTGAACGCATATCGCCATCCGTGGGCCACCCCTCCCCAACGAGGGGCCACTATCTGGAAGGATAGACCACGATGACCACGCATACCAAGCCCGGATTCCGTCCGGCAAATCCCAATTTTTCCTCAGGTCCCTGTGCAAAACGCCCCGGCTGGTCGGTCGAGGCGCTCAAAAATGCCGCGCTCGGGCGCTCGCACCGCGCCAAGATCGGCAAGACCAAGCTCGAACAAGCGATCGAGCTGACCCGGGAAATCCTCCAGGTTCCGGCGGACTACCGCATCGGCATCGTGCCGGCCTCGGATACCGGCGCGGTCGAAATGGCGCTATGGTCGCTGCTCGGCGAACGCGGCGTCGACATGGTCGCCTGGGAGAGCTTCGGCTCCGGCTGGGTCACCGATGTGGTCAAGCAGCTGAGGCTCGCCGATGTTCGCAGGTTAGAGGCGGACTACGGCGCACTGCCGGACCTGACCAAAATCGACTTCGACCGCGACGTGGTCTTCACCTGGAACGGCACGACGTCGGGTGTGCGCGTGCCGAACGGCGATTTCATCCCGGCCACCCGCAAGGGCCTGACCATCTGCGACGCGACTTCGGCGGCCTTTGCGCAACAGCTCGATTTTCAGAAACTCGACGTCGTCACCTTCTCCTGGCAGAAGGTGCTGGGCGGTGAGGGCGCGCACGGCATGCTGATCCTCAGCCCGCGCGCCGTCGAACGCCTGGAAAGCTACAAGCCAGCCTGGCCGTTGCCGAAAATCTTCCGCCTCATCTCGGGCGGCAAGCTGATCGAAGGCATCTTCAAGGGCGAGACTATCAACACGCCGTCGATGCTGTGCGTCGAGGACTATCTCGACGCGCTGCGTTGGGCGAAGTCGATCGGCGGCCTCGACGCGCTGGTCACCAGAGCGGATGCCAATGCCGCCGTTCTCGATCGCTTTGTCCGGAAATCTTCCTGGCTCGGCCATCTTGCCGTAGACCCGGCGACGCGTTCGAACACGTCGGTCTGCCTTTCCTTCACCGATCCGGAGGTCGCTGCACTCGACGCCGACGGACAGGCTGCATTCGCCAAGGCAATTGTCTCGGCGCTCGACAAGGAAGGCGTCGCCTACGACATTGGTGCCTACCGCGATGCACCGCCCGGCCTGCGCATCTGGTGCGGGGCGACAGTCGAGACCTCCGATCTCGAAGCGCTGCTGCCCTGGCTCGACTGGGCCTTTGCCGCGCAAAAGGCGTCGCTCAAAGCGGCGGCCTGACTCCCTCCCCCTCGAGGGGAGGGTGGCCCGAAGGGCCGGGTGGTCGCCTCCACCCGTTCAACGATCCGCCATCCAGAAAGAAAAAGATTTGGCCGCATCCGGCCGCAACGACCCCAGCCCGGCGCTTCGCGCCGACCCTCCCCTCAAGGGGGAGGGACGCCAATCGCAAAGGACCAAGCCAATGCCCCGCGTTCTCGTCTCAGACAAACTTTCCACCACCGCCGTGCAGATCTTCAGGGATCGCGGCATCGAGGTCGACTATTTGCCGGATCTCGGCAAGGACAAGGAAAAACTGCTCGAAGTGATCGGCCAGTATGATGGGCTGGCCATCCGCTCGGCGACAAAGGTCACGGAGAAGCTGATCAATGCCGCGACCAGGCTGAAGGTCGTGGGCCGCGCCGGCATCGGCGTCGACAATGTCGACATACCGGCGGCGAGCCGCAAGGGCATCATCGTGATGAACACGCCCTTCGGCAATTCGATCACCACCGCCGAGCATGCCGTCGCCATGATCTTCGCGCTGGCCCGCCAGATACCGGAGGCCAACGCCTCGACGCATGCCGGCAAATGGGAAAAGAACCGCTTCATGGGTGTCGAGATCACCGGCAAGACGCTGGGCATCATCGGCTGCGGCAATATCGGTTCGATCGTCGCTACGCGCGGCGTCGGCCTGAAGATGCACGTCATCGCCTTCGATCCATTCCTGTCGGACAGCCGCGCCGAGGAGCTCGGCGTCGAAAAGGTCGAGCTCGACGAGCTGTTCGCCCGCGCCGATTTCATCACGCTGCACACGCCGCTTACCGACAAGACGCGCAACATCATCGACGCCGCGGCGATCGCCAAGATGAAGACCGGCGTGCGTATCATCAACTGCGCCCGTGGCGGGCTGATCGTCGAGGCCGACCTGATCGCGGCGCTGAAGAGCGGCAAGGTGGCCGGCGCCGGCATCGACGTGTTCGAGGTCGAACCGGCGGACAACAACGCACTGTTCGGCATGGAGAATGTCGTGGCGACGCCGCATCTCGGCGCGTCGACCACCGAAGCGCAGGAGAATGTCGCCCTGCATGTCGCCGAGCAGATGTCCGACTATTTGATCAAGGGCGCCGTTTCCAACGCCATCAACATGCCGTCGATCACCGCCGAAGAGGCGCCGCGGCTGAAACCTTTCGTCAAGCTTGCCGAAGTGCTCGGCGCCTTTGTCGGACAGGTCACCGAGGATCCGATCAAGGAGGTCGAGATACTGTTCGACGGCTCGACCGCGACGATGAACACGCGCGCGCTGATCAGTGCCACCCTTGCCGGGCTGATCCGGCCGCAGGTCTCCGACGTCAACATGGTGTCGGCGCCGATCATGGTGAAGGAGCGCGGCATCATCGTCGCCGAGGTCAAGCGCGACAAGTCGGGCGTGTTCGACGGCTATATCAAGCTGACGGTCAAGACCGAGCACAGGACGCGCTCGATCGCCGGCACCTGTTTTTCGGACGGCAAGCCGCGCTTCATCCAGATCAAGGGCATCAATCTCGACGCCGAGGTCGGCCAGCACATGCTCTACACGACCAATGCCGACGCGCCCGGCATCATCGGTCTGCTCGGCACGGTGTGCGGCGAGAACGGCGTCAACATCGCCAACTTCCAGCTCGGCCGCAACCGGCCGGGCGGCGATGCCATCGCATTGCTCTATCTCGATGCGCCATTCCCGGAAAACGTGTTGGCGCAGGTACGCTCGCACAAGTCGATCGACTCCGCCAAGCGGCTGCATTTCGATGTTGGGATAGCCTGAAATTCGGTCGCCCCGTGTGCAGCAGCACGCGGGGCGGTGGAACGTCGCGGCAAGCGACTTCATTCAGCAGCGGATGCCGCCATCTTCCGTCCGCTGTATTCCGCGAGGCTGATGCCACCGAGCACCAGCGCGAGAGCCAGCGCCTGATAGAGCTGGAATGTCTCGCCGACAATCAGCACCGATAGCAGCGTACCGAAGATCGGCACCAGATTGATGAACAGGCCGGCGCGGTTGGCGCCGATCAGCTCGTTGCCCCTGATGTAGAAGATTTGCGAGATGACCGAAGCACCGATGGCGGTATAGAACGCGACCGCCCAGCCGCGGGCATCGGGGACGATGACTTTGCCGGCGGCAATCTCCCACAGGAAGAAAGGCAGCGATGTGACGAGTGCGGCAACCGACAGCGCCAGCATCAGGCTCTGCCAGCGGATTATCGGCTTCAGCCGCAACCCCACCGAATAGAAGGAGTAGCAAAGCACGGCGACCAGCATGATCGCGTCGCCAAAGTTGAGATCCAGCTTGAGAAGCTGGCGCAGGTCGCCATGGCTCGCCGTCACCGCGACGCCAATGATGGTCAGCACGACGCCAGCGATCTGCACCCGGTTCACCCGCAGGCGAAACAGCAGGAAATTGGCGATGATGATCACGATCGGTATCGCCGCCTGCTCGATCGAGACGTTGATCGCCGTCGTGTAGTTGAGCGCCGTGTAGAAGATCGTGTTGAAGAAGGCGAAGCCGCAAGCGCCGAGCCCGCCAAGCAGCAACCAATGCCTGCGCACCACCGGCCAGTCTTGGCGTAGCGTTCCCCAGCCGATCGGCAGCAGAATCAGAACCGCCAGCAGCCAACGCAGGAAGACCAGCGTCATCGGCGAGATATGACCGACCGCCAGCTTTCCCGCCACGGAGTTGCCGCCCCACAGCAAGGTGGTGAACAGCAGGAACAGATAGGCGGCTCGATGCATCGTGAACTCCCGGCCAGGCAGAGGGAATTTGACGGTCGGTGTGGGCCTATTGCGACCGCCAGCCCAAGTAAATGATGTCAAAGGCGAAAATTGTTGTGCCTCGGAGCGTTTTGGGCGGCAAAGAGTGGTCGCGCTCGCCGGGTCTTGACGCTATAGAACGACGTGCGTGCAATTGGACGCTACAAAGTACGCGTCGGAAGGCTTTAATCCTCGCGTCGTGCTTTCCGAAAATCGATTCCGATTTTGGGGGCCGATGCGATAGAGGCCTGTCGTTTCGAACTGTTTCAAGCTGCTCGTGCGGCGTCTCAAGGGAAAAGAAATATGGCCAATGTGGTGGTCGTCGGCTCGCAATGGGGCGATGAGGGCAAAGGCAAGATCGTAGACTGGCTGTCGGAGCGCGCCGATGTTGTCGTGCGCTTCCAGGGCGGCCACAATGCCGGCCATACGCTGGTCGTCGACGGCAAGGTCTACAAGCTGTCGCTGCTGCCGTCCGGCGTGGTGCGGCAAGGCAAGCTGTCCATCATCGGCAATGGCGTCGTCTTCGATCCGCACGCTTTCGTCGCGGAGGTTGCGAAATTGAAGGCGCAGGGCGTCGAGGTGACGCCAGACCGCCTGAAAATAGCCGAAAACACCGCGCTTATCCTGTCCTTGCACCGGGAGCTGGACGGATTTCGCGAGGACGCCGCTTCCAATTCCGGAACGAAGATCGGCACGACCCGTCGCGGCATCGGTCCCGCCTATGAAGACAAGGTGGGCCGGCGCGCGGTCAGGGTGATGGATTTGGCGGATTTGGAAACGCTGCCCTTGAAGGTCGACAGGCTGCTGACGCACCACAATGCGCTGCGGCGCGGGCTCGGCCATGCCGAGGTCACGCACGAGGCGATCATGAGCGAGCTGATCTCGGTGGCCGACGAGATCCTGCCCTATATGGACCGCGTCTGGAAAATCCTCGACGACAAGCGCCGCGCCGGCGAGCGCATCCTGTTCGAGGGCGCGCAAGGCACGTTGCTCGACATCGATCACGGCACCTATCCGTTCGTCACCTCGTCCAATACGGTTGCCGGTCAGGCCGCCGCAGGCTCCGGTGTCGGCCCGGGCGCCATCGGCTATGTGCTCGGCATCACCAAGGCCTATACGACGCGCGTCGGCGAAGGCCCGTTTCCAACCGAACAGAAGAACGAGATCGGCGAGTTCCTGGGCACGCGCGGCCATGAATTCGGCGTCGTCACCGGCCGTAAGCGCCGCTGCGGCTGGTTCGATGCCGTGCTGGTCCGCCAGGCCGTCGCCGTCAACGGCATCAAGGGCATTGCGCTGACCAAGCTCGATGTGCTCGATGGGCTGGACGAGATCAAGGTCTGTACCGGCTACCGACTCGACGGCGAGGCGATCGATTACCTGCCGGCCAGCCAGGGTGCGCAGGCCCGCGTCGAACCGGTCTACGAGACGCTGGAGGGGTGGAAAGGCACCACTGCCGGCGCGCGCAGCTGGAACGACCTGCCGGCCCAGGCGGTGAAGTACGTCCGCTACATCGAGGAGCTGATCGGCGCGCCGGTCGCACTCCTTTCCACCAGCCCTGAGCGGGACGACACGATACTTGTGACCGATCCGTTTCAAGACTAGTTTCTCAGCCTTTCCGGGCATTGCGGCTGATTTGCGGGGGCCGGCCCAGAAACAAATGCAGGTCGACTGACGTATGGTAGATTTTGTTCCTATTCTGAAAAAGGCGCTCGATAAACTCGGTGAGCCGTCGGCGGAAGTGCGCGCCAGGGTCTATGACAGGGCCCGTTCGTCAATCGCGAAACAACTCGCAGAGAAGGCCACGATGACGCCTTCCGATGTCGACCGGCAGATGCGTGCACTGGAAGACGCCATCGCCAAAGTCGAGCGGGACTATGCCAAGCCTGCGCCGCCACCCGACCCGCTGGCGGAACTGGAGGACATCTTCTCCTCCATCGACCGCAACAAGAACCAGTCCAGCCATATCCGACAGCCGGCAAAGACGGAGCCGGCATGGCAGCCGGCCAAGACCGAGCCGGCAAAGACGGAGCCAGCAAAGACTGGGCCGGCCTGGCAGCCCACGCCCGCCAAGGCGGCGCCGAACTGGCAAAAGCCGCAGCCCGTCGCTCTTTCTCAGGAGCGCGCTGGTCCGCCGCCGTCCGATATGGAACTTCCGACGGCTGACGGCCAAGACGGCGTTTTTCCGGGCGACGACTTTTCCAACGACGGCGGCCCCGCGGAGGACAGGTTCCAGCGGCTCTATCCTGCGGAGCGCAGGCGCAGCTATGGCGGTGTGATCGCCGCCGCCATTGCTTTGCTCGTCATTGCCGGTGGTGGCTATGGCATCTGGCTGAACAAGGATGCGTTCGGCAGCATGCTCGGCCTCGACTCGACCACAGCCGTCGCCACCGAACCGCTGGTAAAACCAGCCCCGGCCAAGCCGGTGGCCGATGCGGCCGTACCGGCCGCCGCGCCTCCGACGGATTCCGGCGAGGGCGCGAAGTTCACGCAGCGCCTGACGCCCGAGGGCCACGAAGTCGATCCCGGCCCCGCGGCCGGGCAGGCGGGCATCGGCGAAGGCGAATCCGTCGCCGCACTGACCACGCCGCCATCGGCCGCACAAGCGCCGACCACCCCGGCACCGGCCGCGCCGGCTCCGGCCGCACCCGCCGACACGCAAGCCACGGCCAATGCTCCAGCAGTCGATGGGTCCGCTGCACCAACTCCCGCAACGCCGCCCGCCAACGGGGCAGCAGCGCCTGCAGCGGCCGCCCCGCCGCCAGCACCGGCAGCGGCACCAACGGCAGTTCCGCCGCAAGCCACGTTGGCCGTCGGCCAGAAGGCGATCTTCTACGAGGAGCGCACCAGCACCGCTCAAGGCTCGGCCGAGCCCGGCAATATCGTCTGGTCGCTGGTGCAGGAATCGCCCGGCGGCGACCTGCCGCCCGAGCCGGCGATCCGCGCCGAGGCGACCATTCCAGGCAAGGATATCCAGTTGCGCATGACGATCCGTCGCAACACCGACCAGACGCTGCCGGCCAGCCATATTATCGAGATGATCTTCCTGACGCCTGACGGCTTCGAGGGCGGCGGCGTCGACAACATCCTGCGTGTCGCCATGAAGGGCTCCGAGCAGGATGCCGGAAGCCCGCTGATCGGCATCCCGGCCAAGATCGCCGACGGTTTCTTCCTGGTTGCGCTCAACGATACCAAGGCGGATGAAGACGCCAATCTGACCTTGCTCAGAGGTCAGGACTGGATCGACGTGCCGGTCGTCTACAAGACCGGGCGGCGGGCGCTGCTCACCATGGAAAAGGGCATTCCAGGCGAGAAGGTGTTCGACGAGGCGCTTAAGGCCTGGCAGACTAAGACGGCGGGGTGAAGACGGTCCGCCACCCCGAAGCTCCCCAGCAGTTCAGAAGCCCTGGAACAGCATATCGAGCGCGGCCACGATCTCGTCGTGATGCCTCGTCAGATTCAGTCGGCTCTCGCCCAGTTCCGTCGCCGCAACCGTGGCGATCAAATGGGTGGCCATGACCAATTTCCGACCATTGATCTCGAAAATCGGATGGAGCTTTCGCATTGGTGATGGCGCCATCGCAGCCGGCAGAAGCGGGACGACCACCCGGGTCTTGAAATGGTCTAGCAGATCGGCCTGGACGTCGAGGAGATAGCCGCCTTCGATGCTACCCGCGAAGACGTCGTAGCGGGCCATCAGAATTGCCGATGTTCTGCCAGCGGAATACCGTGTTTTTCGACATATTCGTTCCACGCATCTATCGTCGCGCGGTTCTCAAGCTTCCACAGCCGCGTCTTTTCGGCGGCCACGGCCTCGGCGATGCCGGCTTCAGCGGCGCGCGAGACATTCACATCGAGCCCCTTGGCTTCCTTCATGAGCTTTGAGTCGATCGACAGATTTGCCGGCTGGCGAACCGCATTCACAGCTATCTTGCGCATGATCACCTCCACAGTATGCGCATAACATATGCGCATTCCTCTCTAGTCGCAATGACAAGGTGCTTGAACTCGCGAATTACCCCTCCATCTCCTCGCGCAGCATTTCCAGTTCCAGCCATTCCTCCTCGAGCGCTGCCAGTGTGACGCGCTCCTTGTCGAGCGCGGCAATCGTCTTCTGGAACGAGGCCGGATCGCGCTCGTAATAGGCCGGATCGGCGATGTTGTTCTCCAGCCGCGAGATCGAGGCCGACACCGCCTCGATCTTCTTGGGTAAGGTTTCCAGCGCGAATTTCTGCTTGAACGACAGTTTCTTGGCCGGGCCCTTCATTGCGGCCGCTTCGTTCCTGCTTGCCGCCGTCGCGTCGCCCGTCTCGGCCTTTGGTCGCGCCTTGCGGTCGTCCAGCCTGGTGCCGCCGCGCTGCGCCAGCATGTCGGAATAGCCGCCGGCATATTCGATCCAGCGGCCGTCACCATCCGGCGCGATGATGCTGGTCACGGTGCGGTCGAGGAAATCGCGATCGTGGCTGACCAGGATCACCGTGCCGGCAAAGCCGGCGACCAATTCCTGCAGCAGCTCCAGCGTCTCCATGTCGAGGTCGTTGGTCGGCTCGTCGAGCACAAGCAGGTTTGCCGGCCGCGCCAAAACGCGGGCGAGGATCAGCCGCGCCCGCTCGCCGCCCGAAAGCTCGCGCACCGGCGTGCGCGCCTGTTCCGGCTTGAACAGGAAGTCTTTCATGTAAGAGACGACGTGGCGCTGCTCGCCATTGATGACGAGGTTCTCGCCGCGCCCGTCGGTGAGATACTGCGCCAATGTCTCCTGCGGGTCGACGGCTTCGCGCTTCTGGTCGAGCGTGGCGATCTCCAGATTTGTGCCGAGCCGCACCGTGCCCGCGTCCGGCTTCAATTCGCCGGTCAGCATCTTCAACAGCGTCGTCTTGCCGGCGCCGTTCGGCCCGACCAGACCGACGCGATCGCCGCGCTGGATTCGGGTCGAGAATCCCTTGACCACGGTCAGATCGCCAAAGGTCTTCTCGATGTTCTTGGCTTCGATCACCAGCTTGCCGGATTCGGCGGCGTCGCTGGCTGTCATCGTCGCCGCACCCTCGGCGCCGCGATGACCACGAAAGCGCTGGCGCATGGTCTGCAACTCACCGAGCCGGCGCATGTTGCGCTTGCGCCGCGCTGTCACGCCATAGCGCAGCCAGTGCTCCTCGCGCACGATCTGGCGACCGAGCTTGTGCTGCTCGCGCTCTTCCTCCTCCAGCACCGTGTCGCGCCATTCCTCGAAATAGCCAAAGCCCTTGTCGAGACGGCGGGTCTGGCCGCGGTCGAGCCAGATTGTGGCGCGTGACACGCGCTCGAGAAAACGGCGGTCATGCGAGATGACGACCAGTGCCGAGGAGGTGCGGGCAAGCTCCTCCTCCAGCCATTCGATGACCGAAAGGTCAAGATGATTGGTCGGCTCATCGAGGAGGAGAATGTCGGGCTCCGGCGCCATGACGCGGGCGAGGGCGGCGCGCCGCGCCTCGCCGCCGGAAAGGTCGTTCGGCCGTTCCTCGCCGGTCAGGCCGAGATGCTCCATCAGATAGGTGGCGCGGTAGGGATCGTCGGCGGGCCCGAGCCCCGCCTCGACATAGGCGCGGACGGTCGCAAAACCGTCCATGTCGGGCATTTGCGGCAAGTAGCGCACGGTCGCCGACGGCTGGCGGAAGACTTCGCCATCCTGCGGTTCGATCAGCCCGGCGGCGATCTTGAGGAGCGTCGATTTACCAGAGCCGTTGCGGCCGACCAGGGCGATCTTGTCGCCAGCCGAGGCCGTCAGGGCGGCACCGTCGAGCAACGGCGTGCCGCCAAAGGTCAGCTTTATCCCGTCGAGATTGAGAAGCGGCGGCGCCATATCAGCTTTCTGGGCTCAGCTTTCCGGAAGAGGGTAGGGATGCGCGAGCAGCAGCGCCCGGCCGCCGGCCAGCGCGATTTCCAGCCGGCCCCTGACCTCGTTGGAAATGGTCAGCGACGAGCCGAACGCAACCTCGACATGGTCGAGCGGCCATTTGGCGCCGGTGACTGTCAGGCCGGCGAGATCCGAAAAGCCGAGCACCGAAAACAGCGTGCCGTCGGCATAGTCGAAGCCAGTCTTTCCAGGCAGCAAAGGAATGCCTTCCTGTGCGCCGCTGGTCAAAAGCACTTCCGTTCCGCCTTCCGCCAGCCGGACGCTCAGCGCCAGATGCAGGAAGATGTGGTCGGTACGTTTGCCGCCGAAGGCGCCTGCGAGCACAAGGCTTGTCGCACCGCGTTCGAGCGCGGCGGCGATAGCGAGTTCACCGTCGGTCTTGTCTTTTTCGGCAGGAAATACCTGCCGTGGCACGGCGGCCAGATCCTCCGGCAACTCGGCAGGCACGGAATCGAAATCGCCGACCCAGAGTTCCGGCCTCAGGCCCAGCATGCGGGCATGACCGATGCCGGCGTCGGCGGCGATGACGCGCGAGCCTTCGACCTGGCGGTCGAGCAGCGGCGTGCGGATGAGATCGCCGCCAAGCAGGATGGTGAATGTGCTCATATCTCGTGGCCCTTACCAGCCCTGCCCCGGAAACGGAAGATGAAACGGCAGACGAAACGGAAGGCTGGGCTTTGGATGTCCGGCAAACTTCCGCTTGCGCAGCACTTCGGCCGGGCCTATGTGTCGCAACGCTCTAACGGGGTGCCGGACGCGATCTTCGCGGACCGGCTGAGAGGCAAGACTGCCAACCCGCTGAACCTGATCCGGTTTGTACCGGCGGAGGGATTAGACGTTTCGGACAGCCCGACGCCTCAATTCCTTTCAACGCGAACGAAGGAGGCGCCGATGCGCAGTTTTTTCCACTCTCTTGTCTCAATTGTCCTGCTTGCGGCATCCGCGCTCGCCCTGCCGGGGCAGGCATCGGCACAGGATAGACTGACGGTCTATACCTATGAAAGCTTCACCGCCGATTGGGGTCCGGGACCGGCAGTGAAGAAGGCCTTCGAGGCCGAATGCAGTTGCGTCGTCGAATTCGTCTCGGTCGCCGACGGCGTGGCGCTGCTCAACCGTGTGAAGCTGGAAGGCGCCGCGACCAAGGCCGATATCGTACTTGGCCTCGATACCAACTTAACCGCCGACGCCAAGGCAACCGGCCTGTTTTCGCCGCACGGCGCCGTCTCGGGCGTCAATGTGCCGGGCGGCTGGAGCGACGATATTTTCGTGCCGTTCGACTATGGCTATTTCGCCGTCGTCTACGATACCGAAAAACTGAAGAGCCCGCCGAAGAGCCTCAGGGAATTGGTCGAGGGCGATGCCGGAGAGAAGATCGTCATCCAGGATCCGCGCACCTCGACGCCGGGCCTTGGCCTGCTGCTGTGGGTCAAATCGGTCTATGGCGACAAGGCGCCGGAAGCCTGGGCCAAACTCAAGGCGAAGGTGCTGACGGTAACGCCGGGCTGGAGCGAGGCCTACGGCCTGTTCACCAAGGGCGAGGCGCCGATGGTGCTGTCCTACACCACCTCGCCGGCCTACCACATGGTCGCCGAAAACACCGAGCGCTACCAGGCGGCGTCCTTCGAGGAGGGCGAATATCTGCAGATCGAGGTTGCGGGGATCACCACCAAGGGCGCGAAGAACCCGCTGGCGGAAAAGTTCATTGCCTTCATGACCGGACCGAAATTCCAGGATGTCATTCCCGAAACCAATTGGATGTTCCCGGCCGGCAAAACCGACAAGCCGCTCAACCCGGCGTTCGACAAGCTGGTCAAGCCGACCAAGACCCTGCTGTTCAGCCCGGAAGACGTCGCGGCCAACCGCAAGGCCTGGGTCGATGAGTGGCTTGCGGCGATGAGCAGGTAGGGCTCAAGCCTCGTCGGATGTTTGCGCCAAGCCACCCCCCTCTGGCCTGCCGGCCATCTCCCCCTCAAGGGCACGGCTATCGCAGATGGAACGCCGAGGCTTTCGCTCTACGACGTACCCCCACCCCTAACCCCTCCCCACAAGGGGGAGGGAGACTTCCGTTGGCACTGACCTCGGCAAATTGTCTGCCTTTCGGCGCCAAAAGGGGAAGTAAGGGCATGCGGCAGCGTTCCCTCCCCCTTGTGGGGAGGGTTAGGGTGGGGGTCCAACTTCGTAAGAATCCAAATGCGATAGCCCTGCCCTCAAGGGGGAGATCGGCAGCTTTGTCGCCTCTCCTCGTCCTGCCACTTGTGAGATTGGCGAAGGCGGCTGAGTGCGCAATCTCCCCCCTTGAGGGGGAGATGGCCGGCAGGCCAGAGAGGGGTGGGCTCGGCCATTGTCAGGTATTTCCTTCGATCAACACCTGTCGTAGTGTCGGGTAGCACGACATGCGTACGCGTCATCCGGCCGATCCCCGCGTCACTGCCGGCATCGTCGCGCTCGCCGCCGTCGCGCTGCTGATCGGCGGGGCATTCGCCGGGCTCGTCGTCGAAGCCACACGCGACCTGTCCGGCGCCGCCGCCGCTTTCGATTCCTATCTCTTGCGCGTCGTCCGTTTCACGCTCTGGCAGGCTCTGCTGTCGACCCTGCTCTCCGTTGCACCGGCGCTGTTCATCGCGCGCGCCCTGTCGCGGCATCCACGTTTTTTCGGGCGAGGCTTCATCCTCCAGCTTTTCGCCGTGCCACTGGCGCTGCCGGCCATTGTTGCCGCACTCGGTGTCTTGGCGCTCTATGGCCGCGCCGGCTATTTTGCCGGCACGCTCGGCGCGCTAGGCGGCCAGAGCTGGCCCGGCATCTATGGCCTGTCGGGCATACTCGTTGCGCATGTCTTCTTCAACCTGCCGCTGGCGACGCGGCTGTTCCTGGAGGCGTTGCAGACCGTGCCGGCTAACCAATGGCGGCTGGCGAGCCAGCTTGGCATGGGGGCTGCGCCGGCCTTCCGGCTGATCGAATGGCCGCCGTTGCGTGCGGCCCTGCCGGGCGTTGCCGGGCTCGTTTTCATGCTGTGCATCACCTCCTTCACCATCGTGCTTACGCTCGGCGGCGGGCCGCGCGCGACGACGCTGGAGGTTGCCATCTACCAGGCGCTGCGTTTCGACTTCGACCCGGCGCGGGCGGTGACGCTGACCTTGCTGCAGATTGCCCTGACCTTCGTCGTCGTGCTGGCCTTGACGCGGCTTGGCGCCAATATGACCGGCGACGCCAATCTGCCGGTGGCGCCGCGCCGGTATTTTTCAGCCGGTGCGGCCGAGACCGTGCTGAACGCGCTGGCGATCGGGCTCGCACTGCTGTTTGTCGCCGGGCCGATGGCGGCCACGCTGGCAGCCGGGCTTGGCGCCGATCTCGGCCGCCTGGCCGGCGAGAGCGCGGTGCGGCAAGCGACGGCGACCAGTGCCGTGCTCTCCCTCCTGTCGGCGCTGCTCTCTGTGGCGTTGTCGCTGTCGCTGGTGATGGCGCGCCGGGCGCTGGCGCTCACCCGGCGGAGCGGCAGGAGGACGCTGCTCGAACACCTGGCCGACACCGGTGCGGGGTTCGTCCTGGTGGTGCCGCCCATCGTCATCGGTGCCGGCTGGTTCTTGCTCCTGCGCACCGTCGGCGATGTCTTTGCGATCGCCCCTGTCATGGTCGTTGCGGTCAATGCAGTGATGGCGATGCCGTTCGCCATCCGCGCCATCCGCCCTGCCTATGACGCGGCGAGCGAACGCCACGAACGGCTCTGCGCACAGCTTGGCATCTCGGGCTGGAACCGGTTGCGGCTGGTCGACTGGCCGTCGCTGCGGCGGCCGCTCGCCACCGGCTTCGCGTTCGCCATGGCGCTGTCGCTCGGCGATCTCGGCGTCATTGCGCTGTTCGGCAGCGATTCCGTGCAGACCTTGCCCTATCTGCTGCTGGCGCGCATGGGCAGTTACCGCACCGAGGATGCCGCCGGCCTGGCGCTGCTGCTCGGCCTTGTCTGCCTGGCGCTGGTGTTGGCCGCGGACTGGCTGGGAAGGAGGGAGAAATCATGATGCCGATCAGCCCGGAACGGTCCATTTCGGTGGAAAAAGGCGCGGCCGTGCGGCTCGATAATGTCTCGTTCAGCTATGGTGAAACGCCGCTTATATTCGATGTCGATTTCCCGGCGTCGGAAATCACCGCCATCATGGGGCCGAGCGGTTCGGGAAAGTCGACGCTGCTCAATCTGGTGGCCGGCTTCGAGACGCCGCGGTCGGGCCGCGTGCTGATCGGCGGCGCCGACGTCAGCACTGCGCCGCCATCAGCGCGGCCGGTATCGATGGTGTTCCAGGAAAACAACCTGTTTGCCCATCTGTCCCTCGAGCAGAATGTCGGGCTCGGCCGCTCGCCTTCGCTCAGGCTGAGCGAGGCTGACCGCGCCGCAATCGCCGCAGCGCTGAAGCGCGTCGGCCTTGCCGGCAAGGAAAGCCGGCTGCCGCGCGAACTCTCCGGCGGCGAGCGGCAGCGCGTCGCGCTCGCCCGGGTCCTGGTGCGCGACCGGCCGGTGCTGTTGCTCGACGAGCCGTTCGCTTCGCTCGGACCGGCACTGCGCGACGACATGCTCGACCTGGTGGCCGACGTCCATTCGGAGCAGCGCATGACGGTCTTATTCGTCACGCACCAGCCGGACGATGCGCGCCGTATCGGCCAAAACATGGTTTTCCTGGATGGTGGCACGGTTGCCGCGACGGGCACCGCGGCCGATTTTTTCGTCGGGGCTGGACCGGAGGCATTCCGACGCTATATCGGCTCGGGTCCGTTTGCGGCTGGATCACGAGATGTTGCCCGGAAGCGGACATAATTTATGGTCAAACCGGCGGAAGGCGAAGCGGCGCTTGCTTGCCATGGTCGAGGTAGTGTGGCTAGGTCCGCCAGGAGCTGGTCCGGCCTAGGCCGTGATTTGCCCTTGCTGCCTCGTATCTGTCGGACGCACGAAGGACGCCGTAGCACTTGATTTGCGCGTGATGCTTTCCGGAAATCGCGCCCGATTTTCGCGGTCACGTGCCAGGACTTGAAAGGAAGCCGATCTGCCGACCGGCATCGACAATCGGAGGGTGAAACCGCTGGCGCGCTTTCTGGCGCTGGCCGGTCTTGCCGTGGCGCTGGCAAGCTGCCAGATGTTCACGCCTCCCGACGTGCAGGAATCAGGCTTTCAGCCCTCAGACAAGCCGATCACGGTCGACAATGTCGCCGCCAACGGCAAGCTCGCTCAACTGGCGAAGGCGCAGCACCCGCGCATCCTCGCCACCTATGGCGGCGAGTATTCCGACCCCAAGCTCGAGCGCATGGTGGCCAAGATCGTCGGCAGACTGACCGTGGTGTCGGCCAACCCAACCCAGACCTACCGCATCACCATCCTCAACTCGCCCAACGTCAATGCCTTCGCGCTGCCGGGCGGCTATCTCTACATCACCCGCGGGCTGCTGGCGCTGGCCAACGATTCCGCCGAGCTGGCCGCCGTCATCGCGCATGAGATGGGCCACGTTACGGCCAACCACGGCCTGCAGCGCCAGCAGCTGGAAGCCGAAGAGGGGTTGGCGACCAAGGTCGTTTCGGACGTGCTCGGCGACAACCCGACGGCCAAGGCGGCGCTGATCCGCGGCAAGCTGAGGCTGGCCCAGTTCTCGCGCAATCAGGAGCTGGAGGCCGATGCCATCGGCATCAAGTCAATCGGCGAAGCCGGTTTCGACCCCTACGCCGCCGGCCGCTTCCTGCAGTCGATGTCGGCCTATACCGATTTTCGCTCGATCAGCGGCGCCACCGACGCCAGCCTCGACTTCCTGGCGACGCACCCCAACACGCCGCAGCGTATCGATCTCGCGCAGCGCCACGCCCGCCAGTTCGGCGCGCCTGGTGTCGGGTCGCGCGACCGCGATTCATTTCTTGCCGGCGTAGACGGGCTGCTTTACGGCGACACGCCGGAGGAAGGCTACGTGCGCGGCGAAACCTTCCTGCACCCTGGCCTCGGTGTGTCGTTCTCGGTGCCCAACGGTTTCGTCATCGACAATTCGGCGGCGGCGGTGACGGCGACCGGCCCGGGCGACATGGCGATCCGCTTCGACGGCGTTTCGATCGACAAGAACCGCTCGCTGACCGACTACATCCGCAGCGGTTGGGTTGCCGGCCTCGACGACAGCAGCGTGCGCCAGGAGACGATCAACGGCAACGAAGCGGCAACCGCGCATGCCGGCGCCGATGGCTGGCAATTCGACATTGCGGTGATCCGCGCCGGCGGCCAGGTCTACCGCTTGCTGACTGCTGCACCGTCGGCCAGCACCTCGCTGAGCACGGTGGCGCGCTCGGTCAGCGGCTCGTTCCGCATCCTGAGTGCTGCCGAGAAGGCGGCGTTGAAGCCGCTGCGTATCCGCATCGTCACGGTGCAGCCGGGCCAGACAATGGGCTCCCTGGCCGCACAGATGGTCGGCGTCGACCGCAAGCTGGATTTGTTCAGGGTGCTCAACGCGCTGTCGCCGGGTGCCGCGGTTTCGGCCGGCGACAAGGTCAAGATCGTCACCGACAAATAGCAGCCGACGCGATTCAGGCTGCGAGAAATTCCGGATTCTGCTTTACCAGCGCCGCCTTGAGCTTTTCCATGGCGCGCGCCTCGATCTGCCGGACACGTTCCTTGGAGATGCCGAGGGTCTCGCCGAGCGCTTCGAGCGTCGCGCCCTCGTCGCTCAGCCGGCGTTCCTCGATAATCCTGAGCTCGCGCGCATTGAGAGCGCCGAGTGCCGTCTTCAGCCACACCGAGCGGCGTTCGACGTCGATCGTATCGCCGACGACCTCATCGGGCAGCGGGTCATCCGAAACCAGGAACTCCATCCGCTCGGTTGCGCCCGCATCGTCGGCTAGCGGCGTGTTGAGCGAGCTGTCCGGCGCCGAAAGGCGGGAATCCATCATCGCCACATCGGCCTCCGATACCCCGAGAGCCGCCGACACTTCGCGGTAGAGCGTGGCATTCGACATCTGCTCGGCGCCGTTTGCCAGGCGGGCGCGCAGGCGCCGCAGGTTGAAGAATAGCGCCTTTTGCGCCGAGCTAGTGCCGCCGCGCACGATCGACCAGTTGCGCAGGATATAGTCCTGCATCGAGGCGCGAATCCACCAAGTCGCGTAGGTCGAGAACCGCACCTCGCGCTCGGGCTCGAAACGGGCCGCTGCCTCCAGCAGCCCGACATGGCCTTCCTGGATCAGGTCGCCCAGCGGAAGGCCGTAGTGGCGAAACCGCGACGCCATGGAAATGACCAACCGCATATGCGCGACGGTGATGCGGTGCAGCGCGTGCTGGTCATTGTTTTCCTTCCAGCGCAGCGCCAGGAGATGCTCTTCGTCACGTTCCAGATAAGGGGCTTTCATCGCCGCGCGAACCATGGTCCGTCCTGCACTGTCTTCCATCATGCCGCGCTCCTGCTCCAGGCGTTGCGGTGCAATCGAATCGTGAGTTGGCGCCGATGGTTGAAATGGCGGCGCCGCGCCCTACAACAGCGAAGAACGTGCCATGCGGGGGAATGTTCCCCCGGACTGTCATGTCGATTGTGCTGTTCCAGGCGATTCGCCACCGGCCTTGACTCAGCCGGATGGCGCCGGGAGATGCTGGTTGAGAATTGGATTTCAAGGGCGCGAGATTTTTGAAATTTAGTTTCTTATTCTGGCATCGCGCATCTGTCATTTTCCGGCACTCGCAATGACGCCGGACATCGGCCAAGGACGGGATCACAGAAAAATGAAATGGCTCAAATCGCTCATTATCGCCGGAACGCTGCAGGTTCTGGCCGTCGCCGCCAGTCATGCCGGCGCCAATCTCGACCAGATCAAGCAGGCCGGCGTCTTCAAAGTCGGCACGGAAGGAACCTATGCGCCCTTCACCTATCATGATGCTTCCGGCGCGCTGGTCGGCTTCGACGTCGAGATCGCGCGGGCCATCGCCGAGCGCCTCGGCGTCAAGGCCCAGTTCCTCGAAGGCAAATGGGACGGGCTGATCGCCGGTCTCGACGCCAACCGCTACGATGCCGTCATCAACGAGGTCGGCATCACCGAGGCGCGCAAGGCTAAATATGATTTCTCCGATCCTTACATCGCCTCCAAGGCAGTGCTGATCGTGCGCGGCGACAACACCGACATCAAGGGTTTCGCCGATCTCAAGGGCAAGAAGGCGGCGCAGTCGTTGACTTCGAACTTCGGCAAGCTGGCTGAAACCAACGGCGCCGAACTCGTCGGCACCGACGGCTTCGACCAGTCGATCCAGCTGCTTCTTACCGGCCGCGCCGACGCCACCATCAACGACAGCCTGTCCTTCCTCGACTTCAAGAAGCACAAGCCCGACGCCAATGTGAAGATTGCCGCCCAGGAAGAAAACGCCGACTATTCCGGCGTCATCGTGCGCAAGGGCGATCCGGAACTGGTGGCCGCCATCAATAAGGCGCTGGCCGACATCAAGGCCGACGGCACCTACAAGAAAATCGCCGACACCTATTTCGGCCAGGACGTTTCGAAGTAAAACGGCTTTCTCGTGTGGGCCGAATGCCGGCCCGCGTCGTTCGTATCGCGGCGAGCTGTCTTTCGACGGCCCGCCGCTTTCGCGTGATATGAGCGACGGCAATCTGGCAAGGAGGAGCCTTCGTGCCGCACTGGCTGCAATTGATGCTGGAATCCCTGCCTACGCTGCTGTGGGCTGCACTGATCTTCACCGTGCCGTTGACGCTGCTGTCGTTTGCATTCGGTCTTGTCCTAGGCCTGGTTGTAGCGCTTGTCCGGCTGTTCGGTCCCAAACCGCTGGTCGCCGTGGTCCGCTTCTACGTCTGGATATTCCGCGGCACGCCGCTTCTCGTGCAACTGTTCCTTATCTTCTACGGCCTGCCATCGGTCGGCATCCTGCTCGACGCCTTTCCAGCGGCACTGATCGGCTTCACCTTGAACATCGGTGCTTATTCGTCGGAAATCATCCGCGCCGTCATCGGTTCGGTGCCCAAGGGCCAGTGGGAAGCGGCCTATTCGATCGGCATGACCTGGGCCCAGGCAATGCGGCGCACCATTCTTCCACAGGCGGGCCGCGTCGCCGTGCCGCCGCTGTCCAACACCTTCATCTCGCTGGTCAAGGACACTTCGCTCGCCGCCGCCATCACTGTGCCGGAGATGTTCCAGGCAGCGCAGCGCATCGTCGCCACCACCTATGAGCCGCTGATCCTCTATGTCGAGGCAGCGGCCCTCTATCTGGTCATGAGCTCCGTGCTGTCGGCCTTGCAGGCGCGGCTGGAAACGCGGCTCAACCGTTATGGCGGCTTCCTGGAGGCGCGCGCATGATCGGCCTCACCAACATCGAAAAGCGTTTCGGCGACAATTTGGTGCTGAAGGGCGTCACCGTCACGATCGAGGAAGGCAGCGTTACGGCGCTTGTCGGGCCGTCGGGCGGAGGGAAGAGCACGCTTTTGCGCTGCATCAACCTGCTCGAGCTGCCGACTTCAGGCACGGTACGGATCGGCGACGATGCACTCGAATTCCATCCCGGCGGCAGGGTCTCGACCAGGGATATCCAGCGGCTGCGGCTGCAGACCGGCATGGTGTTCCAGAATTTCCAGCTGTTTCCGCATCGCACTGCGATCGAGAACATCATGGAGGGGCTGGTGACGGTGCTGAAATGGCCCAAGGAGAGGGCGCGCGAACGGGCGCTGGCCCTGCTCGAAAAAGTCGGCATGGCGCACAAGGCCGATGCCTGGCCGGCGACCCTGTCGGGCGGCCAGCAGCAGCGCGTGGCGATTGCCCGGGCGCTGGCGCCTTCGCCGAAGGTCCTGCTCTGCGACGAGCCGACCTCGGCACTCGATCCGGAACTGGCGCAGGAGGTGGTTGACGTGCTCGGCAAGCTCGCCAGCGAGGGCACGACCATGGTGATGGCGACGCATGACCTGCGGCTCGCCTCCAAGATCGCGCGGGAAGTGGTGTTCCTCGATGCCGGCAACATCGTCGAACAAGGCCCGGCCGCGGTGCTGTTCAGCAACCCGGAACGCCAGCGGACCAAGCGGTTCATCGCCACGCTGAAGCACGAGGCGGAAAGGGAGGGCGGCGAAGGTTAGATATGCCCGTCGCCGGTCAGCTAAGACAAAAAAACCCGGCGCGAGGCCGGGTTTTCCATGTTTCCTGGGCGAAAAGGCTCAGGCAGCTTCTTCCTGCTCGGCTTCCTCGTTGTCGGCCTTGGCGCCGCGCTTCGGGCCCTTGTTGAGGTTCACCTCGATGAGGCGGACCGCTTCGGTCTCCGACATGCGGTTGACGGCCGCGATCTCGCGGGCCATGCGGTCGAGGGCCGCCTCGTAGAGCTGGCGCTCGGAATAGGACTGCTCCGGCTGGTTATCGGCGCGGTAAAGGTCGCGCACCACTTCCGAGATCGAGATCAGATCGCCGGAGTTGATCTTGGCATCATATTCCTGGGCACGGCGTGACCACATGGTGCGCTTGACGCGGGCGCGGCCCTGCACGACCTTCAGCGCGCGCTCGACATAATCCTCTTCCGACAGCTTGCGCATGCCGATCGAGGTCGCCTTGGCGACCGGCACCTTGAGGCGCATCTTGTCCTTCTGGAAGTCGATGACGAACAGCTCCAGCTTGTGGCCCGCGACTTCCTGCTCGTCGATCGAGACGATCTGGCCGACACCATGCGCCGGATAAACGATGTACTCGCCGGTCTTGAAACCGTGGCGCGCTGCGGTGGACTTCTTCTGCGGGGTGATCGTTGCCATTACGCCCTGAACTCCTTGTTGTGGTACCGGCATCGTGCCGGCCCGAACTCGTGCGACCGGGGTGACCGGTCCTCAGCCACACAACGATGAACTCACCGGAAAGGCCAGGACCGGCAAATCGCAACATTGCGACCGCCTGCCCCAGATCGCTCTGGTCCGGATTGAGAAATTCACCTTTCAGTGATTTGGGGCGTTTGCGCCATAAATCGACGTTGTGTCACCGGCATGTTTGGTTGATATAACACAAAAAGTCGGAAGAATCAAGGTTTTGCTGCACGCGCGAAGGCCACGCGCCGTCGCCGCCTGTCAAGGCGGTTAATGTATCACGGCTGTTACGCGGCGTCAGGCCGCCGCAGCCGGCAGGCTCGTCAGTCGCCTTCGCCGGGCTCGGGGGAGAAATATTTCTCGAACTTGCCAGTTTCGCCATCGAAATTCTTAGCGTCGGCCGGCGGCTCCTTCTTGGCGGTGATGTTGGGCCATTTGTCGGCATATTCGGTGTTGATCTGCAGCCATTTGTCGAGGCCCGACTCGGTGTCGGGCTTGATCGCGTCGGCCGGGCATTCCGGTTCGCAGACACCGCAATCGATGCACTCGTCCGGGTGGATGACGAGCATGTTCTCACCTTCGTAGAAGCAGTCGACCGGACAGACCTCGATGCAGTCCATGTATTTGCATTTTATGCAATTGTCGGTCACGACGTAGGTCATTGGTCGGCTCCGGGACGTCCCATTTTGTTGGGCTTTTTTGGTGAGGTAACGCCTTTGTCCGCCGGTGGCAAGGGCGGCCCCTGCCAGCGGTGCCGCGGTTTCCGGAATGGAATTCCGGAAGGCCGGCAAAGCGGGCGTTCGACCTTGCTCAATCGTCGCCGAGCAGGTGGTCGGTCTGGCGGCGTTCCTTCTTCGTCGGGCGACCGCTGCCGGCCTCGCGCAACGGCGGCACCGCATCCGGAAGCGCCTCGCCCTTGGGCGCGGGGGGCAGCGACATGTCCTCGTAGAGCAGGCGGGCCTCTTCGGCCGGGCCACGCCGTACGCCGGTGCCAAGGACTTTCCAGACGAAGATCCGCCGCTCCAGCGTGATGGTCAAAACGTCGCCCGGCCGGACCGTATCGGAGGCCTGCGCTGCTTTGTCGCGATTGATGCGGACGCGTCCGGCGACGACCAGCTTGGCTGCCAGCGTGCGCGATTTTACCGCGCGCGAGAAGAACAGCCACTTGTCGATGCGCTGGCGGGCATCAGTGACCATTGGACGAGCAGCTTACTTCTTCAGCTGGTCGCGCAACGCGGCGAGCTTGGCGAAGGGCGAGTCCGGATCGAAGCGGACCGGGCGTTCCTCACGCGGCTTTGGCTGGAACGCCGGCTTTGCGCCTTGGGCGCCGCCTTTGCCGTCCTGCCGGCCAGCCTTCCAGTCGGGCCGGTTTTCGCGCCGGTCCGGGCGTTCACCTTGCGGCTTGCCGGCGCGCTGATCTGCCGCGTCGCCTTGCGGCCTGGGCTTGAACTTGCTGCGATCGAAGCGCGGCTTGCCGGCGCCGTCGCGCTGGTCGTGGCGCCCCTGACGGGCGGGCCGGTCGCCCGGCGTCGGTTGCCCGCCGGCATCTACCGGCGCATCGCTGCGGCTGTCCGGCGCAGCTTGACCATTGCGCGCGCGATTGTCCCGATGATTGTCCCGGGGGCGGTTGTCATGCTGGCGATGACGCGGGCGCTGGTCGAAACGACCCTGCCGCCATAACAGGATGGGTTTTGGCTCCTCGGCTTCTGGAGCAGCTTCGCCGGCGACGGCTCCTGCCGTCGCTGCAGGTTCGGCCGGCGATGCTTCCGTAGTGTCGGAAACCGGCGGTTCTGCCGGTGCCGCAGCCTCAGTTTCCGCCCCAGGTTCCGCCGTTGGCTCGGCCGCCGGTTCCGCAGGCGCTTCAGCAGTCGCCTCCGCGGCGGGCCGGGTCTCTTGCGTGACTTCTGCCGCAGCTTCAGGGGCTGGAGCTTCCGCGACAGGCTCTGCCGTCGCTTCGGTCACAGCTTCGGCCGCCGCCTCCGCAACAGGAGCCGCATCCGACACAGGTTCCGAAGCCTCCGCCGGCGGCTCTGCCGCGGCAGATGCTTCCGCCATCCTCGCCTGCTCGACTCGCGCAGCCTCTTCCGCCGCCTGCTTTGCAGCGGCCGCGTCACGCGCGGCATTATCCTGTGCTTCGAGCCGCGCCTTGACCTCGGCCGCCGGTTTGGCATCGGCGCGATAGCCGAGTCCCTTCAGGATTTCTTCCATGTCGTCGGCGGTGGCGCCGAGAATCGACATCATCGGCGGCGTCACCATGAAGGACTGGCCGTCATAGGCGCCGTCGGGGCGAGGACCGAGGCCCGGCTTCCAGTTGGTCGCCGGCCGGATCAGGTCGGCCAGCCGTTCGAGAATATCGACGCGTACAGCACGCCGGCCAAGATTGCGGTAGCCGGCAAGCTTGTAGAAGGTCTTGTCGAAGGTCGGATCGATGACCACCGAGGTGCGGCCGGAGGCCAGTGCGTGAACGACATCGCCGAAACCGGGCTTGTCCTTGCCGTCGTTTCTCAGCGCCCACAGCAGCGTTATCAGCCCGGCCGGCGCCGGTTTGATCAGCGCCGGCACGAAGACATGGTAGGCGCCGAAGCGCACTCCGAGACGGCGAAGCGCCGCGCGGCCTTCCTGGTCGAGCGACTTCATCTCGTCGGCGATGTCGCGACGGTTGATGAGGCCGAAATGCTCGACAAGCTGGAAAGCGATGCCGCGGCCGATGCCGGTGATCTGCTCGGCATTCTTGAGATCGACCAGCGGCTTCAGCAGGGATTCGATCTGGAAATTGACGAAGCGCTCGGCGCGCGCCGCAACCTTGTCGCGGGCCGGGCCGGTGAGTTGCTCGTCGGCCAGCAGAACCAGACGCGGCTTCAAAGCGTCTTCGCCGGCGACCAGCGTGCCGATCGGGGCGCCGATCCAGCGCAGCGTGCCATCCGAACCCAGCGCGATGTCGCCATTGGCCGAGGCGCCGAAGCGCTCGGCCCGCGCCTCGAACTCGGCGGCAAGCGCCTTCTGCGCCGCCGCCCGCACCGCCTTGGCGTCTTCGCCGCCGGCGCTCTGGTCGGCGGTGAAGCGGAAACCTTGCAACTCGCCGACGTGATGGCCTTCGACGAGGACGGTTCCGGTTGGGCTGATTTCGGCTTCAGGCATCGTGTTTTCTCTAAGGCGCCGCATGAGGACGGAAGTCCTGCGGTCTACAAAACGTTTCGTCAACCGCTCATGCAGCGCATCGGACAATCTGTCTTCGATTTCGCGCGTCTTTTCCTGCCAGTGTGCCCGATCGGCCAGCCAGCCGGGCCTGTTGGAAACGAAGGTCCATGTGCGGATCTGGGCAATCCTGTGCGATAACGTGTCGATGTCGCCTTCGGTGGTGTCGGCACGGCGCACCTGCTCGGCCATGTAGTTCTCGTCGACATGGCCATGCCTGGCAAGGTCCATGTAAATGGAGGCAATCAAGTCGGCGTGCTGGGCCGGCGCGATCTTCCTGTAGTCGGGCAGCGCGCAGGCTTCCCACAGCAGCGCCACGCGCCTGGCATCGGTGGTGAGTGCCCGGACGTCCTCGTCGCGCGACAGATGCTCGAGCGCCTGTGCGTCTACTGCCGGCAGCGCGCGCGTCAGGCCTTCGACCGGGGCGTTGGTCTCAATCGACCGCTTCAGCGCATCGAGGTTGGCGAAATCGAAATGCGCGGTGCGCCACTGCAGTACTTTCACCGGGTCGAAATCATGCGCCTCGATTTTGTTGACCAGTTCATCATCCAGCGGATCGACCTGGCCGGTGACGCCGAAGGTGCCGTCGCGCAGATGCCGGCCAGCGCGGCCGGCAATCTGGCCGAGCTCGGCCGCCGTCAGGTTGCGGTACTGGTAGCCGTCGAATTTGCGGTTCTGGGCGAAGGCGACGTGGTCGAGGTCGAGGTTGAGGCCCATGCCGATGGCGTCGGTGGCGACGAGGTAGTCGACGTCGCCCGACTGGAACAGCGCCACCTGGGCGTTGCGGGTGCGCGGGCTGAGCGCGCCGAGCACGACGGCGGCACCGCCCTGCTGGCGGCGGATCAGCTCGGCGATGGCATAGACCTCGTCGGCCGAGAAGGCGACGATCGCGGTGCGCCGCGGCAGGCGGGTCAGCTTCTTCGAGCCGGCATAGGCAAGATGCGATAGGCGTGGCCGGGTCACCACCGACACGCCCCGCAGCAGGCGCTGCAGGATGCCGTGCATGGTGGCCGCGCCCAGCAGCAGCGTCTCCTGCCGGCCGCGCAGATGCAGGATGCGATCGGTGAAGATGTGTCCGCGTTCGAGATCGCCGGCGAGCTGGACCTCGTCGATGGCAACGAAGGCGGCGTCGGTCTCGCGCGGCATCGCTTCCACGGTGCAGACCGAGTATTTCGCGCCCGCCGGCTGGATCTTTTCCTCGCCGGTGATGAGCGCCACCTTATGGGCGCCGACCTTCTCGCAGACGCGCGTATAGACTTCGCGGGCAAGCAGCCTGAGCGGCAGGCCGATGACGCCGCTTTCATGCGCCACCATGCGTTCGATGGCGAGATGGGTCTTGCCGGTGTTGGTCGGGCCGAGCACGGCCGTCACGTCTCGACCCGACAGGATCAGCGGTTCAGTGTGTTTCGGATGGATGTTCATCGGCCTGGAAATAAGGCTCTCTGCCTCGCATTGTCGGGAGCGCGCCCATATTGGCCGCGTATGACAGGCGACACATAGGGATTTCGGGCGCGAAGCGAAAGCGGAATATGCCGAGGGCAGGCCGATTGGTTGGTTCGAAGCCAGAAAATCTGTTCCCGATTAACAGTTGGAACGAGTCTGGAACGAATCAGCGACGAATCACTGACTCGCGCTGATTCAGGGTTTGTTCACGGCTACATCTGGGTTTTCTGTCGGCGTATCTCACCACATGCTGAATCACGGAAACTGGCCCGATTTATGCAAGCGGCATCCAAGCGAGCACTGCGGTTAACCTTTGCCGGTGAATGGTCGTGGCCGGCCAATCTGCTTCGCACAACGTTATGAAATTATTGATGTTTCCTAACGCGCTTTAATCATTTCGAGGGTGTTTTCAGCTCTCGCCGTTAACGTTCCGCTCAAAGCCGGAACGAATCGGCGACGAATCAGAGATAGCCGAAGTTTCTTGGTTTGTTCACCGCAACATGTTGTGTTGTGAACAGCTTTTCCACCGAGAATCCACAGGCTGCCGGGCGGCTTTTGCACAAGCTGCGAGTTTGCCGTTAACCTTTGCGTGCCGGATTGGGGCAGCGTGCTGCATCGAGATCTTGCAACGGGAAGACCGCTATAGAAACGGGCCGTTTTGCAGGCCCGTTCGTCCAAGCGCGGATCTGTCTCAACGTAAAGACAAACGATCAGGCGACGTACTGGCCGCCATTGGCTGATATGGTCGAGCCGGTGATGAAACCGGCATCGTCGGAAGCGAGGAAGACGACGCAGCGCGCGATTTCCTCCGGCTCGCCGAGACGGCCGACCGGGATGTGCGGGATGACCCGCTCGTTGAGGACCTTCTCGTCCATTGCCTTGACCATCTCGGTGGCGATGTAGCCGGGGCAAATGACGTTGACGGTGATGCCGGCGCGCGCGCCTTCCTGGGCCAGTGCCTTGGTGAAGCCGATATCGCCGGCCTTCGAGGCCGAATAATTGACCTGGCCGACCTGGCCTTTCTGGCCGTTGATCGAGGAGATGGTGATGATGCGACCGAACTTGCGGTCGCGCATGCCGCCCCACAATGGATGCGTCATGTTGAAGACGCCGGAAAGGTTGGTGTCGAGGACCTCTTTCCATTGCTCGCGCGTCATCTTGTGGAACATCGCGTCGCGAGTGATGCCGGCATTGTTGACCAGCACCGCGACGGGACCGAGATCGGCTTCGATCTGTTTGATGCCGGCGGCGCAGGCCTCGTAGTCGGCGACGGACCATCTATAGACCGGGATGCCGGTCGCGGCCTTGAACTTTGCCGCCGCTTCTTCATTGCCGGCGTAGTTTGCGGCGACCGAATAGCCGGCGCTTTTCAAGGCGACCGATATCGCCGCGCCGATGCCGCGCGACCCGCCTGTGACGATTGCAACCTTTGTCATATGTCCTCCCGGGAAATGCAGATGACTGAGCGTTGAAGCGGTGGGGTTTGCCCTCTTTCCCTACTCGCTTTGCGCCAGCATCCTATTCGTATCGCTTATCTCATCACAATGCTTCCACGCACATGGCAACACCCATGCCGCCGCCGATGCACAGCGTGGCAAGGCCTTTCTTGGCACTTCTGCGGCGCATCTCGTAGACCAGCGTGTTGAAGATGCGGGCGCCCGAGGCGCCGACCGGATGGCCGATGGCGATGGCGCCGCCATTGACGTTGACGATGGCCGGATCCCAGCCCATGTCCTTGTTGACGGCGCAGGCCTGCGCGGCAAAGGCCTCGTTGGCTTCGACCAGATCGAGGTCGCCAACCGACCAGCCGGCCTTGGCCAGCGCCTTGCGCGAGGAGGGGATCGGTCCCGTCCCCATGATCTGCGGGTCGACACCGGCGGTCGCCCAGGAAACGATACGCACCAGCGGTGTGATGCCGCGCCTTGCGGCTTCCGCTTCGGTCATCAGCACCACGGCGGCGGCGCCGTCGTTGATGCCGGAAGCATTGGCAGCAGTCACCGTGCCTTCCTTGTCGAAGGCGGGCTTGAGCTTGGTCATGGCATCGATTGTCGCGCCGTGGCGGATGTATTCATCCTGGTCGACTACGGTGTCGCCCTTCCTGCCCTTGACTGTAAAGGCAACGATCTCGTCCTTGAATTTCCCGGCTTTCTGCGCGGCCTCGGCCTTGTTCTGGGAAGCTAGTGCGAACTGGTCCTGGTCGTCGCGGGTGATCTGGAACTGGCGGGCGACGTTCTCAGCGGTGTTGCCCATATGATAGCCATAGAAGGCATCGGTCAGGCCGTCCTTGATCATGGTGTCGATCAGCTTGAAATCGCCCATCTTGACGCCACCGCGCAGATGCTGTGCATGCGGAGCCATCGACATCGATTCCTGGCCGCCGGCAACGATGATCCTCGCGTCGCCCTGGGCGATCTGCTGCATGCCGAGCGCGATGGCGCGCAAGCCGGAGCCGCAGAGCTGGTTCAGGCCCCAGGAGGTCGCCTCCTGCGGTACCCCGGCAGCCATTGCCGCCTGCCGCGCCGGGTTCTGCCCTTGAGCCGCGGTCAGGATCTGGCCGAGGATGACCTCGTCCACCTCCTTGCCGTCGACGCCGGCACGGACCAGCGCTTCCCTGGCGGCGACGGCACCCAATTCATGGGCTGGGGTGTTGGCGAAGGCGCCGTTGAAGGAGCCGACGGGCGTGCGCGCTGCACTGGCGACAACGATGGCGTTGGAAGCGGACATGTTCTTCTCCAGGCTTTCGGGGAACGATTTCGGGTGCCGTCGGGGACTTTTCTTGCCCTTTCCACAACCCGAGTCAAACCCGAAATGGGCATGGCGTCCCACTCCCGCAAGCATGCCGCCCGTCGCTCCGACGGCGGCCCGTCCGTGCTGCGCAGCATAAAATGTTCCCGCACTGCACAAACTGCTTGGATTCATGGCGCTTTTGCGCATATCCTTTAAAAAGGCGCAATCGTTACCGGCGGCTTACTTAAGCTGCCCGGTGTCCGGGGAGGATGCAGATGGCCGCAAAAGACGAACCTATTGTTATCAAGAAATATGCCAATCGCCGTCTCTACAATACGGGCACCAGCACCTATGTGACGCTCGAGGATCTCGCTGAAATGGTCAAAAGAGGCGAGGACTTTACTGTCCAGGACGCCAAGACCGGTGACGACATCACGCATCCGGTACTGACCCAGATCATCTTCGAGCTGGAGAACAAGGACGGGCAGAACATGCTGCCGATCCCGTTCCTGCGTCAGCTCATCGCCTATTATGGCGACCAGATGCAGATGATCGTGCCGAGCTTTCTCGAGCAGTCGATGCTGGCCTTCTCGAAGGAGCAGGAGCGCTTTCGCGAGCAGATGAAAGATGCCCTCGGCAAGTCGCCGATGGACATGATGAAGATCGCGACACCAATCAAGGTGCTGGAGGAGCAGACGCGGCGTAACATGGAAATGTTCCAGAACGCCATGCGGCTGTTCACGCCGTTCCCGCCCGCGGGCTCGGCGCCGGCAGCGGCGCCGGCCGAACCGGCCAGGAAGGAAACACCGGAAAAACCCGACGACCTCCAGGAGCTGAAGGAGCAGATCGCCGCGATGCAGCGCAAGCTCGACACGATGTCCTGACTGCCGGCTGGCGAAGTGCAGCGTCGGAACTTCCTTCAGGTGCCGCTGAGACTTCGCAAGCAGCGCGGCTAGACTAGAGCTGCTCCGGCAGCGGTCCCTGGTAGCGGGCGCGTGGCCGGATCAGGCCGTTGCTCGTCACCTGCTCCACGGCATGCGCGGCCCAGCCGACGCTGCGGCCGAGCGCGAACAAGCGGAACGGCGCATCGGACGGCAAACGGAGACCGCGCGTCAGCGCGGCCAAAGCGAAATCGACGTTCGGGCGCATGCCCGTTGCCGCAAAGGCCGCATCGCAAAGCCGTAACAGCCCATCATCGACATCTATCGCGGCCAGCAACGGTTCCGCACGCGGATCGCCGTCGGGATAAAGCGGATGGCCAAATCCGGGCAGCGGCCTGTCGTGACCGAGCCAGCGTCCGACAGCCGCATCCGGCCCCAATCTCTGCGCATCTTCCGCCAGCATCATGACCGCCTCCGCGGCGCCGCCATGACGCGGCCCGGAGAGCGTGGCGAGGCCGGCAAGCAGGCAGGCCGAAACAGGTGCGCCGGTGGACGCGGCGACCAGTGCGGCGAAGGTCGATGCGTTCAATTCGTGATCGGCCAACAGCACCAGTGAGCGGCGGATCAAGTCTGCGCCGGCCGCATCGAGCGACCATCCCCGCGCCAACCTTTCGTGCGCGGCACCAGTTCCGGGAATCGCGCCGAGCGCCTGCGCCAAAGCGGCGATGGCGCCGGCCGCATCGTGGTTGAGCGAAGCCGATCTTCGGCCGAGCGAAGGCCGGCCGTTGGCCGCCAACGCGGCCAATTCCGCGAAGGCAGCCGGCCGGCCAGTTGCGCCGTTGCCATGGCGGCTCGCCGAGACGAACGACACTGGTGCGTCAGATGCCCAAAGCAGGTTTGCCGTCTGCTCCAGCGTGGCAGCCTCGCAGAGAGCAACCGCATCCTGGCCGCGATAGACAAGGCGGCCATGCAAAACGGTCGAGATCGTGGTGGCGATCGCCGGCTCACCCCAGGCAATTGCACTTTCGGCGATTGCCTGGGGATTTCGGCCACGAGCCCGGCGGCTCGCCAGCGCCGCGATGTCGTCGGCGCGATACTGGCTGCGGCGTGGATCCGCCCGGTCCGGCCGCACGCCGATGCGTCCGCGGCTGACATAGGCATAGAGGGTCTGGGCGCGCACCTTGAGACGCTCCAGGGCTTCGTCCCGCGTCAGCCACTCCGTCATGTCAGCCTTGGCATATTGATTCAGTTGATCAAGATTGATGGTCGAGTCACCAACCCTTATCTTCCACCCGGAAAGGGTCAAGGAGAAAACCAATGGCGAATGGGCTCGATGATGTGGTGGCGGCGGAAACGGTGCTCTCCGATGTTGACGGTCTTGGTGGCCGCCTGACCATCCGGGGCCATTCGTTGCCCGAACTGGCAGGCCACTGGAAATACGCCGAGGTGGTTCATCTGCTGTTCGACGGCTTTTTCGACGATCTTCCCGGCGACAAGGAGCTGGCGAACGCGATCGGTCGGGCGCGCAGCGAAGTGTTCGAGCAGATCAAACCCTTGCTGCCGTTTCTCGCATCCCTCGATATCTACAGCGCAATGCGCGCCGGCATTGCCCTGCTGCCGGACGGCGACAAATTGCCGGACGCGCTGCGGCTGGTTGCGGCACCTGCCGTGCTGACGCCGGCCTTGCTGCGCCTGCAGCGCGGCGACAGCCCGATTGCGCCCGATAGCAAGGCCGATCATGCCGCCGACATGCTGCGGATGCTGACCGGCATTGCGGCCTCGCCTAAATTGGCGAAGGCGCTCGATGCCTATCTCGTGACGGTTAGCGACCACGGCCTCAACGCATCGACTTTCGCCACGCGCGTGGTCGCCTCGACGCAGGCCGGGCTTACTTCGGCGGTGCTGGCCGGGCTCGGAGCGCTCAAGGGGCCGCTGCATGGCGGCGCGCCAGGTCCGGTGATTGAGATGCTGGATGCGATCGAGGCGCATGGCGACGCCGCCGGCTGGCTGCGTGGCGAGATCGCGCGCGGCCGCCGCATCATGGGCTTCGGCCATCGCATCTATCGCGTGCGCGATCCGCGTGCCGACGTGCTGAAAGCGGTGGTGCGCCAGCTCGGCGCCAGGGGCGAAAGCGGCCACCGGCTGGCCTTTGCCGAAAGCGTGGAGCAAGCGGCGCTCGAAGTGCTTCGCATCGCCAAGCCGTCGCGCTCGCTCCAGACCAATGTCGAGTTCTTCACAGCGCTCCTGCTGGAAGCGGCGAGCTTTCCGAAAGAGGCGTTCACCAACGTCTTTGCTGCCGGGCGCGTCGCCGGCTGGATTGCCCATGCGCGCGAGCAGCAAACGAGCGGACGGCTGATCCGGCCGCAGTCGCGCTATATCGGGACGGTGCCGGACCTCGTCGCCTGACGAGCTTTCAGCGCATGCTTTGCGAAACGAGGCAACGACCTCTCTTAGGGGACGAGAGCGGTCTACATGACAAAAATTTCATGTCATTGCTCCACACATCCGCTGTTCTTGGGTGACAGAGAGCCTATATGTTGCAGTGCAGCATGGTTCCACGGGAGCCCGCCTCGAAAGGAATAAAGCCGCCTTGACCGCCAGAAAAACCGCCATCGTCACCGGTTCCACCTCGGGCATCGGCCTGGCCATTGCCCACGCGCTCGCGGCCGAAGGCTGCAACGTTGTCGTCAATTCCTTTTCCGACACCGCCGACGATCACGCCATCGCCGACGCGATCGCGAAGCACCACGAGGTGAAGACCGTCTACGTCAAGGCCGACATGTCGAAGCCGGCCGAGTGCCGGGCTTTGGTGGCGAAGGCAGCCGAGGCATTCGGCTCGGTCGACATCCTGGTCAACAACGCCGGCATCCAGCATGTCGCGCCGGTCGAAAGCTTCCCGATCGAGAAATGGGATGCGATCATCGCCATCAACCTGTCATCGGCCTTCCACACCATCGCAGCCGCCATCCCGTTGATGAAACAGGCCGGTGGCGGCCGGATCGTCAACGTCGCCTCGGCCCACGGCCTTGTCGCTTCGCCGTTCAAGTCGGCCTATGTCTCGGCCAAGCATGGCATTATGGGCTTGACCAAGACTGTCGCCCTGGAGCTGGCGCGCGACAAGATCACCTGTAATGCCATTTGTCCGGGCTATGTGCTGACGCCGCTGGTCGAGGCGCAGATCCCCGACCAGATGAAGGCCAACAAGATGGACCGCGAGACGGTGGTCCGTGAGGTCATGCTCGACAGGCAGCCTACCAAGGAGTTCGTCACCGTCGAGCAGGTTGCGGCGGCCGCGGTGTTCCTATGCTCGGATGCGGCGGCGCAGATCAACGGCACGCACATCTCTGTCGACGGCGGCTGGACCGCTCAGTGAGCCTTCCAGCGGTCAAGGGCCACGCCATGCCGAAAAATGGCGAGGCGGAAGAGCCAAAGAAGATCAATGTCGCGCTGCAAGGCGGCGGCTCGCACGGGGCGTTTTCCTGGGGCGTGCTCGATCGGCTGCTCGAGGACGGGCGCCTCGACATAACGGCGGTTTCGGGCACCAGCGCCGGCGCCATGAATGCCGTGGCACTGGCCGACGGCTTTGTCCGCGGCGGTGTCGAGGGCGCGCGGCGGAAGCTCGACGATTTCTGGCGTGCGGTGGCGGCAAAGGGCCGCTTCAGCCCGGTACAGCGCATGCCCTGGGACGTCGCCTGGGGCAATTGGTCGATCGAGAACACGCCCGGCTATTTCCTGTTCGATACGATGTCTCGGGTATTTTCGCCCTATGTCGCCAATCCGCTCGCAATCAATCCGCTGCGCGACGTGGTCGAACGTGAGATCGATTTCGACAATGTGCGCGCCTGCAAGTCGATTGAACTGTTCATTTCCGCTACCAATGTCGAGACCGGCCAGTTGCGGGTCTTCTCGGACGGCGAGATCGACCTCGACACAGTGATGGCGTCGGCCTGCTTGCCGCAATTGTTCCGTGCCGTCGAGATCAAGGGCGTGCCCTATTGGGATGGCGGTTATGGCGGCAACCCGGCACTGTTCCCGTTCTTCAAGACGGCGGCCACCGAGGACGTGCTTTTGGTGCAGATCAATCCGGTGGTCCGCGAGGGAACGCCGAAGAGCGCCAATGAGATCCAGAACCGCATCGACGAGATCACCTTCAATGCCGGGCTGTTGCGCGAATTCCGCTCGATCGCCTTCGTCAAGGAACTGATCGCCGCCGGCCGATTGCCGCACGGCGAATATCGCGACATCCGCATGCACCGCATCGATGCCGACGAAGCGTTCAAGGATCTGTCGGCATCGTCCAAGGTCAATGCCGAATGGGCGTTCCTTGCCTATCTGCGCGACCTCGGCCGCACCGCAGCCAGTGATTGGCTGGAAGAAAATTATGACGCCGTCGGCAAGCGGCCGACGATCGATCTGTCCGGCGAACTCGACGACGGCTTGAAGCCGGTGCGCGGGCCGGCGCCGGGCCGGCGGGTCAAGGAATTTCTTGCGGCGCGCAAGCAGCCCGAGGCCGCCCGCCGTCCGGCCTAGCTGCTTCGGAAAGCAGATGGCATTCGCAATCTGTCCAATCATCCTGACACTTGCTGCCATGCCGCTGTTTTGGCAATCAACAGCCGATGCTGCGGCCGCATCTTTGCGGACAAAGCAACAATCCATCAACTTTTCTGACTATATTGCGATGCAACTTTGAGGTAGAAGCGCGCTTCGCCGATCACGGCAATTTGAATACGGCCTCGCGCGCACCCATATCGGCGACGCGCCCCAAGTAGAAGATGCGGCCTGGCCGAACCCCGCGCACTGGAAAAAATGACGATGCCGAAATTCAGGTTTCACAAGCTTGCAGCCATTGTTGTGCTCATCGGGTTCGCTGGCTGGATGGCGACAGGCGAGTTCTCGTCCGTCGGCAGCGCGTCCGCCGACAACAAGCCCAAGGCAGGAGAGGTCGAGCAGCCCAAGGCAGCCGACGCAGGCAAGCCCCAAACTGGCAAACAGGGGGCTGCCAAGCCGGGGACTGCCGAGGCGGAACAGCCCAAGGCGCCGTTACGCACGGTCGCGATCATAACCCCGCCGCGGCGCACCTATGCACGCGCTATCCGCATTTCCGGACTGACCGAAGCCGACAAGCGCGCCGTCCTGGCGACACGCGTCGCCGGCGTCATCGACAAGCTGCCGGTCAAGCAGGGTCAGCATGTCAAGACCGGCGACCTGATCCTGATGCTTGCCGCCGAGGAAAAAATCTCGGCGGTCGACAACGCCAAGCAGCTTGTCGTGCAACGTGAGGCAGAGCTGGCAGCTGCCCTGCGGCTGATGAAAACCGGCAATCTGCCCAAGCTGCAGCTCGACACGGCCCGCTCCAACCTGACGCTGGCCAAGTCGCAACTGGAGGCCGTGCAAGCCGAGCTCGACCGCAACGAGGTGAAGGCGCCCTTCGACGGCGTCATCGACCGGGTGCCAGTGGAGCTTGGCAGTTCCGTCATGCAGGGCGGCGAAGTGGCGACCATTCTGAAGCTCGATCCGGTGATCGCCCGCGGCGAAGTCAGCGAACGCGATCTCGGCTATCTGAAGATCGGCGACAAGGCCGATGTGCGTCTGGTCAGCGGCCAGAATGTCGAGGGCACGGTGCGCTACATCAGCCGCGATGCATCTTCGGCAACCCGTACCTTCCGCGTCGAAGTCGCCATCCCCAACGCCGATGGTTCCGTACCGGCCGGCATGACGGCAGAAATTGCGCTCAGCGCCCAGCCGACCGACGCCGTCATGCTGCCGCGCTCGGTGGTGACGCTCGGCGACAAGGGCGATCTCGGCATTCGCGCCGTCGACAAGGACGACAAGGTCGTGTTCTTCCCGATCGACCTGGTCGACGACACGCCGACCGGCCTGGTGCTCGGCGGCATTCCGGCCGACGCCCGCATCATCGTCGCCGGCCAGGAGCTGGTGAAGGAAGGCGAAGTGGTCAAGCCGGTCGAAGCCGACCAGGCGACCATTCAAAAGCTGTTGGGCGAAGCGACGGCCGGGACGCAGTAATCATGGACATCGTCAAACTTGCAATCAGCAATGCCCGGCTGACCATTTCGGTCCTGGTCTTTCTCATCCTTGCCGGTGCGGTCGCTTACCAGTCGACGCCGAAGGAAGCGGAACCCGACGTTCCGATTCCGATGATGTATGTCAGTCTGATCTACCAGGGCATCTCGCCGGAAGACTCCGAACGCCTCCTGCTGCGGCCGATGGAAGCCAAGCTGAAGAGCCTGAAGGGCCTGAAGGAGATGCGGTCGGCCGCCTTCCAGGGCGGCGGTTATGTGCTCGTCGAATTCCAGCCACAGACGGACCTCGCCACCGCGCTGCAGGACACACGCAGCAAGGTGCAGGACGGCAAGGCCGACCTGCCGCAAGCGGCTGAGGAGCCCGTGGTCTCCGAGGTCAACATCTCCGAGTTCCCCGTCCTGGTCGTGACGCTGTCGGGCGAGGTGCCCGAGCGCGTGCTGACGGCGGCGGCGCGCGAGCTGCGCGACCGCATCGAGGAAGTGCCTGGCGTGCTCGAGGGCTCGCTGCAGGGTGCGCGCGACGACCTCGTCGAAGTGGTCATCGATCCGATGAAGCTGTCTTCCTACGGGCTGCAGCTCGACCAGTTGATCGGTGCGGTCGGCGCTTCCAACAGTCTTGTCGCCGCCGGCAACATCGAAGGATCCGAGGGCAAATACGCGGTCAAGGTGCCCTCGCTTATCGAGACACCAGAGGATGTGGCGGCGCTTCCGGTCGTCGCCGGCCCCAATGCGGTGGTGCAGGCCAAGGACATTGCCACCATCCGCTCCACATTCAAGGACGCCGAGACGGTCACCCGCCTCGACGGCAAGCCGGCGATCGCCATCGAGGTGAAGAAGCGCATCGGCTCCAACCTGATCGATACGATTGGCAAGGTCAGGGAGGTGTCCGACGCCTTCATCAAGACGATGCCGGAGGGCATGCACGTCACCTACACGCAAGACAAGTCCGTCTTCGTGAACCAGTTGCTCGGCGATTTGCAGAACCACGTGATGATCGCCGTGATCCTGGTGTTCATCGTCATTCTCTACGCGCTGTCTGGCCGTGCCTCGCTGCTGATCGGATTGGCCATCCCATCATCCTTCCTGATCGGCATCCTGTTGCTGGCAATGATGGGCTACACGATCAACATGATCGTGCTGTTCAGCCTCATCCTGGCGGTCGGCATGCTGGTCGACGACGCCATCATCGTCACCGAATTCGCCGAGCGCCGCATGAGCGAGGGCATGCCGAAGGAGCAAGCGTTCGCGCTTGCCGCCAAGCGCATGGCCGGCCCGGTCATCGCGGCGACGATGACGCGCATTGCCGCCTTCTCGCCGCTGTTGTTCTGGCCGGGCATCATCGGCGACTTCATGAAATACATGCCGATCACGCTGATCGTGACGCTCTCGGCCTCGATGCTCTATGCGCTGGTCTTCGCGCCGACGCTGGGCGCGATATTTGCCAAGGCGCCGGCCCATCACCCCGACGACAATCGCGACGGCTGGTACATGGCCGTGGTCAAGCAGGCGGTGCATTATCCCATCACCGTGCTTGTCCTCACCGTGGTGCTGTTGTTCGGCGTCGGCTACGCCTATTCGAAATTCGGTGCCGGCGTCGAATTCTTCCCGAATGTCGAGCCTGACTACGGCCTGCTCTATGTCCACGCCCGCGGCAATCTTTCGCTTGCCGAAATGGACGCGGCCACCAAGACCGCGGAAAATCGGCTGCTCGGTTGGCCGGGCGTGAAGTCTGTCTATACCCGTGTCGGCAAGACGCAGGGCGGCGGCCAGGATGTTCCGGAAGACGTGGTTGGCGTGATCCAGTACGAATTCGTCGATTGGCGCGAGCGTAAATCGGCGAACTCAATCCTGGACGAACTGCGGGGCGTTATGGCCGGCATTCCCGGTGTCGACGTCGAGGTTCGCGTGCCGGAAGCCGGCCCGCCTACCGGCAAGCCGATCCAGATCAGGCTTTCGGCCGTCGATCCGAAGGGCCTTGACGACAAGGCCCGCGCCGTCGCCGCGCGCATAGCCAAGGTGCCCGGCGTCATCGATATTTCCGACGGCCTGGCGCCGCCCGGCGTCGACTGGGCGCTCGAGGTCGATCGCGCCAAGGCGGCGCAGTACGGCATCAGCCCAACCGCGGTCGGAACGGTGGTGCAACTGGTGACCAACGGGCTGAAGCTCAGCGAATACCGGCCCGCTGGCGCCGACGATGCAGTCGACATCAGGCTGCGCCTGCCCGAGGATCGGCGCACGCTGTCGACGCTCGACGAACTGCGGGTGCAGACCGCGCAAGGCTCGGTGCCGATCTCGAACTTCGTCGTGCGCAAGCCAGAGCCGACGGTCGGTATCCTCAACCGCATCGACGGCGCGCGAACTGTGGTCGTCCAGGCCAACGTCGCTGCCGGCGCCCAGGTGGCTGCCGTCCAGCAGGAGGTCACCAAAGCTGTCGCCGACATGAACCTCAGCAGCGGCATTCGCTGGAAGCTTGCCGGTTCGAATGAGGACAGCGCAGAGGCTGGTGCCTTCCTCAGCAAAGCCTTCGGTGCGGCGATCTTCCTGATCTTCATCGTGCTTCTGGCGCAGTTCAACAAGTTCACCAGCGTCTGGCTGGTGCTGTCCTGCGTGGTCATGGCGACGATCGGCGTGTTCCTCGGGCTGCTGCTGACGGGAGAGGCATTCGGCATCGTCATGTCGGGCATCGGTGTCATCGCGCTGGCCGGAGTGGTGGTGAACAACAACATCGTGCTGATCGACACCTATGACCGGTTGCGCGAAGAGGGCTGGGACAAATACGAAGCCGTTCTGCAGACCTGCCGCGAACGTGCCCGTCCGGTGGTGCTGACGGCGGTGTCGGCGATCCTCGGCGTGCTGCCGATTGCTTTCGGCCTCGGCCTCGAAATCTTCCATCACGAGACGACGATCAACGCGCCGTCGACGCAATGGTGGATTTCGCTGTCCTCGGCGATCGTCTTCGGCCTGTCCTTCGCCACCGTGCTGACGCTGGTGGTGACGCCGTCGATGCTGATGGTGTTCACTCGCGCCAAGGTCAAACCCGGTGCGCGTCGGGGCTGGTTCAGCCGCCTGTTCGGGCGTCGCAAGGCCGAAATCCCGTCGAAAGGCCTGGACGCCGATCTGGGCGCCGAACCGGCGATCGCCTTCCCGAAGGCCGCCGAATAGAGTCCGGCTCGCCGTCCTGATCAAGCAAGGCCGCCCGGGAACAATGGGCGGCCTTCTGCATTGTTCCGTCATTGCAACCTCAAAGCGAGGATTTTCTGATGACGATCAGCACCATTCTCATCATTATCCTTATTCTTATTCTGATCGGCGCGGTTCCGGCGTGGCCGCATTCGCGGTCCTGGGGTTACGGACCATCAGGCATCGTCGGCGTCATCCTGATCGTTGTCCTGGTGCTGCTGTTGATGGGCCGGATCTGAACGCAACCTTCCTCCCCGACCAGCGGCGGATGACCGTGAGGCCATCCGCCTTTTTTTGGTTTGTTGTTAGGCAGCTTTTTGCGTCGTCTTGAGCGTGGCGATGCCGATATCCTCGAGCGCTTCCGACACCGCATTTTCCAGCGGCGTGTGCGGGATCGTACCGATAACGCTTTCCAGCCTGCCTGAAACCAGCCGGTGCGGCTCGAAGCGGAGATAGGACATCGAAACGATCTCGCGCCACATCGCCACGAACGGGCCGCCGGCACGCAGCACCCACCACGGCATCGACGTCAGTTTCAGCGAGCGCCCGAGCGCCTTCTCCGCGGCCGCCTTGATCTGCAGGTCGGTCACCGCATGGCCGGGAAAGTTCAGCGCCTCGTAGAAGCCGAGCTTGTCGAGATTGTCAGCCAGCCCGACGAAGGCCTTGGCCAAGTCGGGCAGATAGGCCCATTCATGCACGAGATCGACCGGCCCTGGGGCGGTATAGACGCCCTTGGTCATCTTGGCGGCAACAACCAGATCGAACCACGATCCGCTGCCGGTGCCGCCGAAGAAATCACCAGCGCGCAGCAGGATCGTGCGCACCAGACCCGCGTCGGCCTCGCGGCGAAACAGATCTTCCATGGCGACGCGGATACGGCCCTTTTCCGTCGTCGGGCGAAACGGCGTGTCTTCGGCGATCACCGCCGGCATCTGCGAGCCGTAATTGTAGACGGTGCCCGGGAAGAGATGCAGCGCGCCGTTCGCCCGGCAGGCAGCCATCACATTCTCGGCCATCGGCAGGCATTTGCTCCAGTCGGTGTAGAGCGGGTTGAGGCCGTTGAAAATGATATCGACGCCTTCGGTCGCGCGGATCAGCGCAGCACGGTCGAGCGCGTCGCCGGCGATCGCCGTGGCGCCTTTGAGCTCGGCCGGCACCTTGCCGCTGCGGGTGATGGCACGGACATCGTAGCCGGCATCGATGAAGGCCTTGGCCACCGTGCGGCCGAGGCGGCCATTGGCGCCGAGAATTGCGATCGTGGTCATGGTTCGTCTCCGTGTTGCGTTACGATCCCAATATTGTCTCTCCGCAAACGAATGGAAATTGACTACGATTGGCGATGTGATATTCAATTTTGAATGGATATTGACTGGAACCTGATCAAGAGTTTCGTCACGGTGGCGGAGACCGGCAGCCTGTCGGCGGCCGCACGAAAACTTGCCGCAAGCCAGCCGACGCTCGGCCGCCACATCGCCGAGCTGGAACAGGCGCTCGGCGTCACGCTCTTCCGGCGCGGGCGGCGTGGCTACGCGCTCACGGAAGCAGGCAGTACGCTCTTTGAACGGGGTCGCGCGGTGAGCGAGCAGGCGAGCGCCTTTTCGCTGCTGGCGCTGGGATCGGTCGAGGCGATAGAGGGTACGGTGCGCATTGCCGCCAGCGAAGTGGTGGCGGCCTATGTGCTGCCGGAAATCACAGCGAGGCTTGGGACCGAGGAGCCGGGCATCGAGGTCGAGATCGTCGCCTCGAACCAGGTCGAGAATCTGCTGCGTCGCGACGCCGATATCGCCATTCGCATGGTCAAGCCGGCGCAGAATGAACTGGTCGCGCGCAAGGTGACCGACATTCCGCTCCGCGCCTGCGCGGCAAAATCCTACCTCGACCGGCGTGGCCGTCCGCGCGAGGCCCGCGATCTGGCCGGCCACGATCTGGTCGGCTTCGACCGCGGCGATGAGATCATTCGCGGCTTCGCCCAGTTCGGCGTCCCGCTCGCCCGCAATGCCTTCCGCTTCAGGACCGATAATCAGATCGTGCTGTGGGAAGCGGTGCGGGCGGGAAACGGCATCGGCTTTGGCCAGGAGCCGCTCGCCGACCGTGATCCGCTGGTCGAGACAGTGCTGCCGGGTCTCCCGCTGCCGACGCTGCCGGTGTGGCTGGCCATGCACCGCGACGTGCGTACCAGCGTCCGCATCCGCCGCGTCGCGGATTTCCTCTACGAAGAGTTCAAGCGCTATTCAGCCGGTGCAGGCTCGGCAGCGAATTCGGCACGGTGAGCGAGGCCGGCCATCACCAGCACGACGACCAGCAGCCCGGACAGAGCGACGAAGATCGGGCCGAAGCTCGAGTGCTCGGCGATGAAGCCGATCGCCGACGGCGCCACCAGAATGCCTGAGTAACCCATTGTGGTGACGACGCTCATGCCGGTGCCGGACGCCATGCCCTCCTGGTTGCCGCCGGCCGAAAAGATGATCGGCACCATGTTGGCAATGCCGAGGCCGCAAAAGGCAAAGGCGGCAATGGCCAGCCAAGGCGAGGGAGCCAGCCCGGCCACCAGCATGCCGGCGGCAGCGGCAAGGGCCGAGGCACGCAACGTCGTAACGGCACCGAAACGGTTGCGGACGCCATCGCCGAGGAAGCGCATGACGGCCATGACACCGGAAAAGGCGGCATAGGCCAGGCCTGCGACGGCAAGATCGGCGCCGAGTTCCTGCCGGAGATACAGCGCTGCCCAGTCGAGTACCGCGCCTTCGGAGATCATCGTCAGCAGCGCCATAAGTCCGACCAGATAGACCAGCGGATTTGCCGGCAACGCGAATTTGTGGTGCTCGGCGACCGGGTGCTTGTCCTCGGCGATCAGGTAGCAGATCGCTACGGCGATTACGGCAAAGGCAAGAGCCGTCACCACTGTCGCATGGGCGAGGTGACCGTAGTTCTGGATGGCGAAACCGCCCAAAGCGCCGCCAGCGAAACCGCCAAGGCTCCAGAAGCCGTGCGAGGACGACATGATGGCACGGGACAGCCGCCGTTCGACTGCCACTGCATTGGCATTCATGGCGACGTCCATGCCGCCGATCGAACCGCCGAAGATGAACATGGCGATGGCTGCAAGGGGCACGTTGGGGGCCAGAGCCACAACCAAAAGGCCGAAGCTGCCGGCAAGTCCGAACCAGCGCAGCACCGTGCGCGAGCCATGCTTCGAGATCAGATGGCCGCACCAAGTCATGGCAGTGACGGCGCCGGCACCGAACAACAGAATCAGCAAGCCGAGCGTGAACTTCGAAATGTCGAGTCGCGTCAGGAACACCGGGATCTGCGGCGCCCAACTGCCGGTCAAGAAGCCGTTGGCGAGGAAGATGCCGGCCACTGCCCAGCGTCCACGAATCGCGATCTGCGTGATTTTCTGCGCGTCCATCGGGTAGAATCCGGTCCGGAAATGGCGTTGCGCGGCAAATTAGATCGATTCAATTCACAGTCAAGCGCTCTTCGCCGAAAGTGCTTGGACCAGACGCTACGTCCTCTCGCATCGGCCAACCATCTCGGCGGTCCACTCCGAAATCCCTACGGCTCGGCATAAGGCGCGCCATCCTTGTGCACAAACCGGCCGTCAGCGTTGGTGCTCATCATGTCGATGTCGGAGCAGGTGGCGACGTCGTCGGGCCAGCGCGAACCGACTTCGAGATAGATCGCCATCGCGCCCGATTTATTGATCATGTGATGGCCGTTGCCTGATCCTTTCGGAAAGGCCGCGCAATCACCGGCGCGCAGCACCGTCTCGCCGGCATCTTCGACGAGCGTCAGCTCGCCTTCAAGCACGTAGACGAATTCGTCTTCGTGCGAATGCCAGTGGCGCTGGCTCGACCAGTTGCCCGGCGGCAGGCGCATGAGATTGATGCCGAAGTCGGTGAGCCCGCCTGCGTTGCCTAGCCGCTGGCGCACGCGTTCGGCACAGGGTGCATCGAACGGCGGTGGATAGGATGAGCCCTTGCGTCCGGGCACGTCGGCAACGTCAATCTTAGGCACGGCGTCCTCCCTAGTGATCCCTAGGGCGCCTTGCCTCGAACTCGGCCTTCTTGGCGTCGGAGGCTTCGACCTGGTTCAGTGCCTGCCACTCGGCATAGGGCATGCCGTAGATGATCTCGCGCGACTGTTCCTTGCTGAGTTCGACACCTTCGGCTTGCGCCGCATCGCGATACCAGTTGGACAGGCAGTTGCGGCAGAAGCCAGCGAGGTTCATCAGGTCGATGTTCTGCACGTCGGAATGCTCGCGCAGATGCGCGACCAGCCGACGGAAGGCAGCGGCTTCGAAATCGCGCTTTTGTTCTTCGCTGAGTTCGGTCATGTCATGTTGGCCTCCCTTGGGCCTCATCATACCGGCCCGGTGCGCGAGCCGAATATTTTCACCGCATGTATATCGGCACGTCGGTCTATCGCGTCAACGATCGGCGCCAGCCGTTCGGCCCAGGCGAGGGCACCCTTGCGGTCGGCGATCAGGTCCTGGCGGACCTCGAGCAACGCATGGGCAAAGCCGTTGACGATGGCGTGCCTGAACATGGTATCGCCGCGCAGTGCGCCGTCATAGGGTTCGTTGTCGCCGACGATGAGGCTCTTGTCCTCGGCGAGCATGTCGATCAGCGGCCGAGCAACGCGGTCGTCCAGATCCCACAATATGCCGACGTGCCACGGCCGCACGAAGCCCTGCATGGTCGGTGTGAAGGAATGCACCGAAAAGATGAAGGGTGCCTGCGCGGATGCTCGCGCCACAGAGGCGATCATGGCGCCGACGGCATCATGATAGGGGCGGTAAAAGCGATCCAGCCGTCTTTCGCGCTCCTCCGGGGCCATGGGATAATTTCCCGGGATGATGGTGCCGTCATAGAGCTGGCGAATCAGCGTTGGATCGTCTTCGCCGCGATTGGGGTCGATTAGCAGTCGCGAAAAATTGGCAAGCACCGCCGGAACGCCGAGCAGACTTGCGAGTTCGCGGGTTACAGTCTCGACGCCGATGTCGTAGGCGATGTGGCGGTCGAACTCCGCCGCCGGCAGGCCGAGACTGCCATACTCCTCCGGCAGGTCGCGGCGGGCGTGATCGGCGAGAAGCACCATGCCGCGCTTGCGATCGCCTTCGACGATATCGAAAGGCGCGAAAACTGTGGATCGGGTCATTGGCGGGAAAGGTCTGTTCGCTGGCTTTCGGGGAGGGTGGTATCGTCATTCCACGAAGAGAACGCTTGCGCAATGCCGTTGTTTGGCCACGGTTTCTGCCAAAAAACTGAGCAGGGGCGACGGCAAGCGCGCCAGAGCCTTCTAAATCGATTGGAATTGGACAGATCGGCGCGTTGACATGCGTACGGACTTTTCCGAAAAGGGGCGTTGAGAGATGCAAATGTGGTTCTTGAGGGGTTTCAGGATGGGTTTCGCCGGCAGGCTGCATGTGCGCCATGCCTTGGCCATGCCGCTCCTGATACCGGCCATGGCTCTTTTCGCGGTGATTTCGGCCTCGCCGGCACGGGCCGATTTCCGGGTCTGCAACGCCACGCAGAACCTGGTCGGTGTCGGCATCGGCTATCGCGCCAAAGCCGGCTGGATCACCGAAGGCTGGTGGCACATCGAAGGATCGAGCTGCAAGACGCTGATCGAGGGACCGTTGTCATCAAGGTTTTACTATCTTTATGCAGAAGACGCCGAGCGCGGCGGACGCTGGGATGGCCCGATCAACATGTGCGTGGCCGAAAAAGAGTTCAAGATCGCCGGCGTTACCGATTGCGTCGCCCGGGGCTTTCAGCGCGCCGGATTCCAGGAATATGACACGGGCGAGCAGGCAAGCTGGATGGTCCAGCTGACTGACGAGCCCGCAACGGATGGCGCTCCAGCCGCCCCGGGAACAAACAGTCAATGAGACGCAGCCGCAAGGTCAAGATCCTCGCCACCATCGGTCCGGCCTCCTCGTCCGAGGAGATGCTGAAGAAGCTGTTCGAAGCCGGCGCCGACGTGTTCCGCATTAATATGAGCCACACCGACCATGAATTGATGCGGACGCTTGTCGGCCGCATTCGTGCCGTCGAGGAGGCGGTCGGCCGGCCGATCGGCGTTCTCGCCGACCTGCAAGGGCCAAAGCTGCGCGTCGGCAAGTTCGCCAACGGCAAAGAGGTGCTGACCGTCGGTCAGACCTTCACGCTCGACGACAATCCCGAGCCCGGCAATTCGACGAGGGTCTACCTGCCGCATCCCGAAATCCTGCGTTCGGTCGAGGCTGGTCATCGCCTGCTGATCGACGACGGCAAGCTCGAGCTCAAGGCGGTCAGCAGCAACGGCAAGGCGATCGTCTGCACCGTCGTCGCCGGCACCACCATTTCCGACAAGAAGGGCGTCAGCCTGCCCGACACCGACCTGCCGGTCGGCGCGCTGACGGAAAAGGACCGCCGGGATCTCGACGCGGTTCTGGCGACCGGCGTCGACTGGGTGGCGCTGTCCTTCGTGCAGCGGCCCGAGGACCTGGCCGAAGCGCGCAAGATCGCACGCGGCCGGGCGCTGATCATGGCCAAGATCGAAAAGCCGCAGGCCGTCGCCCGGCTGGCCGAGATCATCGAGCTTTCGGATGCGCTGATGGTCGCCCGCGGCGATCTCGGCGTCGAGATGCCTCTCGAAGCCGTGCCTGGCATTCAGAAGCAGATCACCCGCGCCGCGCGCCGTGCCGGCAAGCCGGTGGTGGTCGCCACGCAGATGCTGGAATCGATGATCACCGCGCCGGTGCCGACGCGGGCCGAGGTGTCGGACGTGTCGATCGCCGTGTTTGAAGGCGCCGACGCGATCATGCTTTCGGCGGAGTCCGCCGCCGGCGCCTATCCGGTCGAGGCGGTGGCGATGATGAACCGGATCGCCACCAAGGTCGAAACCGACCCGACCTATGCCGGAATTATCAACGCGCAACGCTCGGAACCGGAAGCGACCGGAGCCGACGCGATCTCGCTCGCCGCCCGCGAGATCGCCGAGACGTTGAAGCTGTCGGCGATCATCACCTATACCGCGTCCGGCACGACCGGCTTGCGCGCCGCGCGCGAGCGGCCGCAAGTGCCGATCGTGGCGCTGTCGCCGATCCTCAACACGGCGCGGCGGCTGTCGCTGTTGTGGGGCACGCATTGCGTCGTTTCCCCCGACGCCAGCGACCTCGACGACATGGTCGACCGCGCCTGCCGCATCGCCTTCGATGAAGGTTTCGGCAAGCCGGGCGACCGCGTCATCATCACGGCCGGCGTGCCGTTGAGGACGCCGGGCTCGACCAACATGCTGCGCATCGCCTATGTCGGATCGGAAGTCGGCCGCTAATGTCGGCCGCGGCTGCCGGATAGGCCGGCTGCATGGCGCGTCGTAAACGCGGCGGCCCGGTGCATTGACGGCAGTTGGGCTGCGATCAACGCCGAACTCCGCCAGCTTGCATCAGCCTGTGGCCGGCCGTGAAGCGGTTCGAAGGCCCTATCCGATCTTGAGCTGGAAGTCAGTTAAGGTAATCTCTCCTGGGAGAAAGAGGAGGGTGATCCAATGTGGATGCGCACTGATCTTCTGGAACTCCTCGGCATTGAGCACCCGATAATCCAGGCGCCGATGAGCGGCATCACCACGCCGGAACTGGCGGCGGCAGTCAGCAATGCCGGGGCGCTTGGCTCGCTCGGATGCGGCATTCTGCCTGCGGCGGCTATCCGCGAGCAGCTCACGGCGACACAGCACGCCACCAATCGTCCGATCAACGTCAACTTCTTTGCGCACCCGGCGCCGATACACGATGATGCGGCAGCCCAAAGTATGCGAGACCGCCTTCGCAGCTGCTATGAGGAGGTCGGCCTCGGACCGGTGCCCGAGCCGGGCGAGCCCTTCCCCACCTTCGATCGTGAGCGCCTCGAAATTGTGCTCGAGCTGCGCCCCAAGGTGGTCAGCTTCCACTTCGGTCTACCCGACACCGCAATTGTGCAGCAGTTGAAGGCGGCCGGCTGTACTGTCTTGTGTTCGGCCACCACCGTCTCGGAAGCGCGCCAGCTTGAGGCAGGAGGGGTGGACGCCATTATCGCCCAGGGATACGAGGCGGGTGGGCATCGCGGCACATTCACTGGCGACCCTGCTATCGGCACAGCCGGCACTATGGCACTCGTACCGCAGATTGTTGATGCCGTGCGGGTGCCTGTAATTGCCGCCGGCGGTATCTTCGACGGTCGCGGCATTGCTGCCAGCTTTGCACTTGGTGCATCTGGTGTGCAGATCGGCACGGCTTTCCTGACCTGTCCTGAAGCCAATGTGCAGCCAGTCTATCGCGTAGCATTGCGCTCGGCCAACGACGAGAGCACGTCGGTGACTCGCTGCTTCACTGGCCGCCCAGCGCGCGTGGTGCGCAACCAGTTTGTGATGGAAATGGCTGGTGAGGAAGATGCAGCGTTGGCGTTTCCGCTGCAGGCGAGTCTGGTCATGCCACTTTCGATGGCAAAGGATGAAAGCAAGCGGGCTGACTTCTTGCCCATTTGGGCCGGGCAGGGCGTTGCGAAGCTGCGGGAGATGCCGGCCGCCGCCCTTGTGGAGAAACTCGTCACGGAAGCAAACGGCATAGATCGGGCCTATAGGGGAGTAGGGAGTAGGGGGTAGGGGGTAGGGGAGTAGGGGAGTAGGGCGCATGTGTTCCACAGTGCAATCTGCACCTCTCACATACTACCCTATTCCCCCTACTCCCTTACTGGTCTCAAATGCCTTCGCCGGCAAGCTCCTCGGAAAGTGCGGCGACCTGGTCCTGGGCGCTGCGCATCATTGGGTAGATGCCGAGCACGCGCTGCCAGGCCTCAAGTGCCGACTGCTTGTGGCCGGTTTCGGCCATGATCTGAGCCAGGCCCGAAAGCGCGCCGAAATGGCGTGGTTCGAGCTGCAGGGTGCGGTCGATGTCCGCCATCGACTTCCCGTAGTTCTTCATCATGAAATGAACAGTGGCGCGCCGGTTCCAGCCTTCCGCATAGGTCGGCTGCAAAGTCACCACCTGATCGAGGAAATCGAGTGCAACATCGAATTTCTGGGTTTCGATCGCCTTCTGCGACCATTGCATCATCAGGTCGATAGAGGCGCTGCCCGACTGGGACCACTCGCTGCCGATGCGTCCGGCGATGCGCTCGGCCGCCTTTTCATTGCGTTCGCGCTTGAGATCGGCAAACAGCTGATCGAGCCGCGCCTGTTTCGTCTTGACGACCGGAGGTGCTGTCGGCGGAGTTGTGGTCGGATCTTCAGCCCACGCCGGCAGCGAGACAGCGCCGGAAACGAGGAAAGCCGTGAAAAATGCAAAAAGAATCCGCATCGCGGGAATCTAGCCCCCGACGCCGGATCGTCAAACTGAATTTAGCGTGAGAGTCGTATCATGCGAACGGAGGCGCGCAGCCTCCGTCGAAAACTCAACCCTGGCGCGCCTTGTAGCGCGGCGCGGTCTTGTTGATGATGTAGACGCGGCCCTTGCGACGAACCAGCTGGTTGTCGCGGTGACGCGCCTTCAACGCCTTGAGCGAATTCTTGATTTTCATGGTCTTGCCCGTCGGTCTGGGCCCGGTCACGGGCCGAATTATTAAGGCGCGCCCACAGACGCGCCTTTGAACTGTGCGTGGCTCATAGACGAGGAGCGTTGCCCGTGTCAACCGCAAGCGCGTTGCCTAAACGATACGGACCGTTTCGTATCATCAAATATCCGCCACTGGCGTTGCGCAAGCTTGAGACGGCTGGAATGATGCGGTTGCGAATTGGAGATCGTCATGCGCCGAATTCTTGTGTCCGCCTGTCTTGTCGTCCTCGCGGCAGGTTCTGTTGCCTATGCCCAGGAATGCGACCGCAACGACGACAGCCAGCAGATGATGAACATCTGCGCCGACGCGGACTACAAATCCGCCGACGCCAAGCTCAACAAGGCCTACCAGGATCTCATCGGCGGAACTGACGCAAAAGCCAGGAAGCTGTTGCAGACGGCGCAGCGCGCCTGGATCGCTTTTCGCGACGCGGAATGCAGCTATTCGGCCGCGGACAGCGAAGGCGGCTCGATCTATCCGATGCTGATATCGGAATGCCTGACGCGGCTGACCGACGATCGCACCAAGCAGCTCACCGCCGATTCGACCTGCGCGGAAGGCGATGTTAGCTGCGCCAGCCCCGACGAGGACGAGAGCGGCGAAATCCAGTAAGCGTAGGTTCTAACTTTGTGTTTGAGCATGATCTTTTCCGAAATCCGGATTCCACTTTTCGCTAGCGCGGACCTTCGGTTCGGGATCATGCTCTAGCTGCGGCGGCTCACGCGCGTAAAATGGCCCATCTTGCGGCCGGGCCGCGCCTCGGCCTTGCCATAGAGGTGCAGCATCAGATCGGGCTCGGCGAGCAGCTCAGGAACGCGCCTGACATCGTCGCCGATCAGGTTTTCCATGACGCAGTCGAACTGCCGGGCGGGATTTCCCAGCGGCAGGCCCGCGACGGCGCGGATGTGCTGCTCGAATTGCGAGATGGTGCAGGCGGCCTCCGTCCAGTGGCCGGAATTGTGGACGCGCGGCGCTATCTCGTTGGCCAACAGCGAACCGTCGGCAAGGACAAAGAATTCGACGCCGATGACGCCGACATAGTCGAGCGCTGCAAGGATCTCCGCCGCCGCCGTTTGAGCCGCAGCCGCCGTCTCGGATTTTACTCCGGCCGGCAGTGTCGAGCTGTGAAGAATACCGTTGCGATGGACATTCCACGCTGGATCGTAGGCGGCGAGCGAGCCGTCGCTGCCGCGCGCGGCGATCACCGAAATCTCGCGCTCGAAGGTGACGAAGGATTCCAGGATCAACGGCACGTTGCCCATCGCCTCGCAAGTGCCGGCAAAGCCGCCTGTTTCCATGTTGCGGAAGACACGCTGGCCCTTGCCGTCATAGCCCATGCGGCGCGTCTTCAATATGCCGCTGCCGTTGAACTTTTTCAGCGCAGCCGTCAGTTCCTCGTCATTGTCGACGGGGCTGAAATCGGCGGTCGGTATGCCGATGCCGTTGAGGAATTTCTTTTCCGCCAGCCGGTCCTGCGCCACTTCCAGTGCGCGTGCCGGCGGATAGACCGGCACCGTAGAGGCAAGTGCCGCGGCGGCCGCGACCGGTACGTTCTCGAATTCATAAGTAACGACGGCACTGGCCGCAGCCAGCTCGCTAAGCGCGGCCGCGTCGTCATAGGCAGCGACGATCTGCCGGTTGGCAACCTGTGCCGCCGGGCAATCCGGCTGCGGCTCCAGCACGACGATGCGGTAGCCGAGGCGGGCCGCGGCCATCGCCAGCATGCGGCCAAGCTGGCCGCCGCCGATGATGCCGATGCTCGATCCCGCCGGCAGGCTCACGGCGCGTCCGTGGGCTCGGCGGCCACCTTGGCGGTCTGCGCGGCGCGCCAGCTATCCAGCCGGGCGGCGAGCTTTTCGTCGCTCAGCGCCAACACCGCGGCGGCCAGAAGGGCAGCATTGGCAGCGCCGGCCTTGCCGATGGCCAAAGTGCCGACCGGAATGCCGGCCGGCATCTGCACGATTGATAGCAGCGAGTCCTGGCCCGACAGCGTCTTTGATTCCACCGGCACGCCGAACACCGGCAGCGGCGTCATCGCCGCCGTCATGCCGGGCAGATGCGCCGCACCGCCGGCACCGGCGATGATCACCTTGTAGCCGGCCGCCTTGGCGCCCTTGGCGAAGTCATAGAGCCGGTCGGGCGTGCGGTGGGCCGAGACGATCAGCCGCTTGTGCGGAATTCCAAGCGCCTCCAGCGTTTCGGCGGCGTGGCGCATCGTCGCCCAGTCGGACTGGCTGCCCATGATGATGGCGACGTCGGCGCGGTGATCGTCCAAGCTTCTGCTCTCCGGCGGCAAAAGCGCGCATTAGCTGAAATCGAGGGGAGCCGCAAGGATGGCTGGAAACGGCAAAGCCGCTTGTGCCGTCTCCGTGGCTACGCACATGGACAGGGTCGGTCTGTCATCGGGCGGCCGCTGCTCGGAAGCGGTTGACGAAGTCGTCAAGTTCAGGCCGTTCGGTATCGGAAATCGCCCAATAGGAAAAGGCGCTGTCGCTCCAGTGCACCAGCGAGAAGCCACCGGTAGAAAGATCGACCGGCGCGGTTGTCGAGCCGGTTTCCTCGGGCGCCGCGACGAGAGTGATCAGGTGCTCGCGGTGCCTGTAGACCAGTGCCGGCACTGGCTGGTCGGCGATCACCTCGACCCGGCCGCCGAGCAACGCGAAGCCGTCACTGGCAAGGTCAGGTGCCGGCGGCGACAGGCCGACCCTGCCATCCAGCCAGGGTTTGACCGTGTGCCGGTCCGACGAGACGACGTCCACGGGGCTGGCTGCCAGCAGGCTGCGGCGATGGCCGCTGGCGACTGCGGCGGCAAAGCTGTCGGGCGCCCCGCTGAGCATCACCCATTGCGTCACGCCGCTGGCCAGCACGGCGGTGACGAGGATCGATGCCGCCATTGCGCGCCAGTCGAACGCGCCGAAGCGGCCCGGCCGCGTTTGGGTTGGCCGCATGTGGGTTGGCACGGTTTGCGGCGGCCGCGTCGGCGCCGGCCGAGCCTGTGCCTCGCCAGTCGCGCCGATCGCCGCGATGCGCGCATTGAGGGCGTCGCTGACCTGTGGCAGCGCCAGCCTGCCGACAGCGGACTGCAGCGCCACGATGCGGGCATGCTCGGCCGCGAGCGCCGGATCGGCGGCAATGCGCCGCTCGACCGCCAATGCTGCCGCTGCGTCGAGCTCGCCATCGACCAAGGCATGGATCATCAGTTCCACGCCCGCCGGGTCATCGGGCAGTCCATCGTTGTGCGCGCTCATGGCGCCCTCCCAAGTTGGGATATCAGCAGACCGCGCGCTCTCGCCAGCCGCGACATCACCGTGCCTAGCGGCACGCCAAGCAGCGTCGCGATCTCGCGATAGCTGAGGCCGTTGATGTCGCGCAGCACCACAGTCTCGCGAAATTGGTGCGGCAGCGCGGCGATCGCCGCCTCGAGTGCGGCCGTGTCGGCCTTGGCGATCAGGCTTGCCTCAGGACTATCCGTATCCGGCAGGCCGGCGCCATATGCAGCCGTCATGTCATCGAGGTCGCTCAGGTCGCCGACGGCGACGATACTGCGCGGCCGGTTGCGCGCCAGCCAGGAGTAAGAGGCGTTGCGCACGATCGCCAGCAGCCAGGCGCGCGCATTGCCGCCGGCATAGCCGGCGATGCCCGCATGCGCCTTCAAACAGGCCTCCTGCACCACATCCTCCGCGTCGGCGGCGTTGCCGGTCAGCCAGCGGGCAAGCGCAAGCGCATCCGCGAGATGAGGCAGAACCACCTCGCGAAAGCGCTCGGTCGCGGCCTCTTGGTTCAACACCGTCGCATCGCCCGGCATCCCGGGCAGAACCTTCCGAAAATCCTCATGGAGCGACGGTGATCCTGCCCTGCATGTGCGGGTGAAGCCCGCAGAAATAGGCATAGTCGCCCACTTTGGTGAAGGTGAAGGCGTATGTGTCACCGGTGTCAAGCGCCTTGGAGCGAAACGAGGCATCGTTGGCGACCACCAGATGCGGGATGTCGTCGTCATTCTCGAAGGTCACGGTAGTGCCCTGCTTTACCGTCAGCACCGCCGGCGTGAAGGCAAAGTTCTCGATCTTGACCATTGGCTGGCCTGCTGCGTTCAGTGGCATGGCAACCATTATCAGGATCGCCGCCAAACCGAACGTGACAGGGGATACGACCAAGACGCGGGATGGGAAGCGGATCATCGCATTTCCCCTCAGGCCAGCGTGCTGTCGATGATGGCGAGGTCCTGCCCGCCTTGCTTGACTGTCACGCTGCTTGTGCCGAGCAGGCTGCGCAACTGGCCGGCAGGTACCGTCATCGGCCCGGGTGAGGCTGCGGTGCCCGGCGCCGGTTGCGGGAAAGCGGTCGAGCGCGCGGTATGAAAGGTAACGTTGCCTTCGACCTTCTGCATGATCTGGTGGATATGGCCGTTGAGTACGGTGACAGAGCCGAAGCGCTTGAGCAGCGCCAAGGCCTGCGCCGCGTCGTCGGTGCCCCAGCCCCATTCGGGATAAACAGCCCATAGCGGGATATGGGCAAAGACGACGATTGGCGTCGAGGCGGTGACCGCCTTCAGATCATCGGCCAACCATGCCAACTGGTCGGCGCCGAGATTGCCCAGCCCGCCAGCCTTCAGGTTGACGACGTTGACCAGCCCGATGAAATGGACGCCGTTCTGGTCGAACGAATACCAGCCAGCGCCCTTGGTGCCCTTGCCGTAGCGGTCGAGATAGGCCTGGCCATTGCCGTCATCGATCAGGTCGTGCTCACCGGGCACATAATGCACGTCGAAGCCTGCGCCGCCGATGATCTGGGCAGCGTTGTCGAACTGCGCGGCTTTCGACAAATGGGTGATGTCGCCGGTGTGGATCATGAAAGCGGGCTTTTGCGGCAACGCCTGGATCTTGCCGATGGCCTCCTTCAGCGTGTCGATGGCGTGCGGGTTGGCAGCCTTGTCGAAGCCGATGTGGCTGTCGGAGATCTGGAGGAAAGTGAAGCCGGTGGCCAAGGCCTCGGCGGCTTGCGACGCACCGAGCAGGCTGAGCGAGACCGGCACGCCGGCCGAAATTGTCCACAGCACTCCCGTGCCGGCCCAGATCATGCATTCCAGTGCATGACGGCGGCTGATGCCGTCAGCTTCATTGTCGTGGTGGTGGATCATACCGGTCTCCTGCACGCCGGAAATGGCGTCTGTTTGGGAGACCAATGGGCGGGGTGGTTTATTCCGCCCGAAGACTAAAAGTTCATTCACACTGCCGTGATGGCGCACTGGCCCGATGCGAAGCCGGTGCTGGAAGGCACTGGCTCGACCACGCTCTGGCGATGTCTAGTCCGGCCAGCGCAGCGCTCCGGCGGACTGCTTGCGAGCGGGTTTCATCGCATCGGTGGGCCGATCGGCAGCACTCAATACCGCCCGCAGGCGTTCGGCAACGATCTCCGCCTCGCCGGGATGGAGATTGCACGGATCAAGGAAGAAGTGACCGCGCTCGACCTCGTGGTTGCGCACGATCACGGGCGGCGAACCCGCCGCAAGCGCCGAGGCGAGGCCGGCGGCGGTGAAGCGGCTTTCCGGCGCAACAAACACCTGCAGGCGGTCGAGAGGATTTCCGGTCGGATCTGGAATGATACGTGCCTCGATGCCAGGCAGGTCCTGCAATGCGGTTTGCCACAGATGCAGTGCGGCTTCTTCCCGCTGGCGAATGCCGGCATGGTCGCGCCGCTCCCAGGCTTCCAGGGCCGCCATGGTGCCGGCAATGCTCTCCTTGCCGACCTTCATGGCGCGCGCAACGCCGCGGTTCTGGAGATAGGCGGCCCGTACCAGATCCTTGCGGCCGGCAACGATGCCGCTTGTCGGCCCTGAGAGAAATTTGTGCCCGCTGTAGACAACAATGTCGGCGCCGCGCGCCAGAAAGCCACGCAAATCGTATTCCGAGGCGGCGTCGACGATCACCGGCACGCCCTTGGCGTGGCAAATCTCGCAGAACTCCTCAAGCGAGAGCATGCCGTATTGCACGGTGTGGTGCGCAACGACGTAGAGGGCTGCCGCCGTCCGGTCCCGGATCGCCTCGGCAACATGATAATCCTGGGTGACGCTGACCGTGCCGGCAGGCACTGCCTTGGCTCCGGCAAGCCGGATCGACTGGTCGATCGGCGCGCCGTAATTGACGATGTGACCAAGCTGAACGATGACCTCCGATTTGAGGCCCTCGGTGTCGTCCGGCAGCCGCTCGATCGCAAGAAGGCTGGTCCCGGTCATCGCGCCGGCAATTGCCATTGTTATGCCGCTGGCGCAGCATGCGGTGATGAAGCCGGCCTCGCCGCCGGTAAGGCGTGCAATCACCCTACTTGCGGCGCGCTGCAGATCGTCCATCTCGACCCATTGCGAGGCCATTTCCGACATTGCGGCAATCGCTTCTGGCACGATGATCGAAGCACCGAGTGCCGTCATCGTGCCGGAGACATTGATGATTGGGCGAAGGCCAAGTCGTTCGCGGATTGTCGTGTTGGAACGGTCAGCGGCATAGGTCGTCATCTCTGTAGATCCTGTTTAAGATTTCAGGCGGCGATCTCGACGACCGCCTCGATTTCAACTGTGATGTTGCCCGGCAGCGAGCCGACACCGATCGCGGAACGGGCATGTCCGCCAAGCGTATCAAAGACGGCCGCGAAAAGATCGGAACAGCCGTTCACCACCTTGGGGTGCTCGCTGAATGTCGGCGTCGCATTGACAAAGCCAAGCAGCTTGACGACGCGCACGATGCGGCCGAGGTCGCCGGCCGCCGCATGCATGACGGCGAGCAGGTTCAGGCCGGTCAGACGCGCATGCCCGTAGGCCTCTTCAACGCTGACATCCTCGCCGACCTTGCCGGTGCAGAGCGCGCCATCGGCGCGCAACGGCCCCTGGCCGGAGAGGAAGATCAGCCGTCCGCTCTCGGCATAGGTGACGAAGTTGGCGATGGGCTTCGGCGGCTCGGGCAGTGTCAGGCCCAATTCCGCGAGCCGGGTGTAAGGCGTCATAAAAGCTCCTTGCGACAGCTTTCGCCGTCCGATGTCAAAAATGCGAGGCGCGAAACCGCGCCAGAAAACTGCGAAGGCGTTCATTGTCGAACCCCGCCGCCAGAATCTCGGCGGGTGGTCCGACGGCACTGACGCCGCCATCCGCCATGAAAACGATGCGGCTCGATGCGTCGCGCGCAAAAGCCATTTCATGTGTGACCATCAGCATCGTCATGCCGTCTTCGGCGAGGCTGCGCACGACCTCGAGCACCTCGCCAACCAGTTCGGGGTCGAGCGCCGAGGTTATCTCGTCGAGAAGCAATATCTTCGGCTCCATCGCCACGGCGCGGGCGATGCCGACGCGCTGCTGCTGGCCGCCGGAAAGCTCGGCCGGCAGACTGTCGGCTTTGTGGGCGAGGCCTACGCGGCTGAGCCAGTGCTCGGCAATGGTGCGGGCCTCGGCATTGCTCTTGCCGCGCACCTTGCGCAGGCCAAGCATGATGTTGCCGGCCGCAGTCAAATGCGGAAACAGATTGAAGCTCTGGAACACCATTCCGGTCTCGGCTCGCATCGCCGCCAGGTCGCGCTCGCTGCGTCGCTGGCGTGTTCCCGTCTCGCGATAGCCGACTTCTTTGCCGTCGATACGGATCGAGCCGCTGTCGTAGCTCTCCAGGAAGTTGACGCAGCGCAGTAGCGTGGTCTTGCCGCTGCCGGAGGGGCCGATGATAGTCACGACCTCGCCGCGCGTCACTTGCAGGCTGACGGAGCGCAGGACCTCGACGGATCCAAAGGCTTTGGAAACCTCGGTGACATCGAGAAGTGCCGGATTCTGGTGCGAGGCGTTGGACATCGTGCTATTCCCGGATGAAGGAGAAACGCCGCTCCAGCCGCCGGCTGGCCAAGGAGAGGGCGTAGTTGACGGCGAAGTAGACGAGCGCACCGAGAATGTAGAGTGGCATCGCCTCATAGGTGCGGCCGATGACCTGGTTGATTGCCTGCATGAGGTCGGTGATGCCGAGCAACGAGACCAGCGCGCTGCCCTTCACCGCGTCGGTGACGCCATTGATCCAGGGTGGCAGGAAGCGCCTGAACGCCTGCGGAAAAATGACGTAGGCCAGCCGCTGGCGAAAGGTCAGTCCGATCGCCATCGCCGCCTCGGACTGACCCTTGGGAATCGAGCCGACGGCGCCCCTGAGATACTCGACGACTTGTGCGGTCTTGAAGAGGGTGAGGGCGAACACGGCCGCCCAAAAGGATTCCAGATGCAGCCCCACCGCGGGCAGGCCGTAATAGACGAAGAAGATCAGCACCAGGATCGGAATGCCGCGTATGGTGTCGCTGAAAATGCGCACTGCCCAGCGCAGCGGAAAAGGACCATAGACAAGGCCGACGCCCATCAGCACGCCGGCGATGAGCGATAACACCACGACCAGCAGCGACACCCACAAGGTTACGGCAAAGCCTTCGGCGAGGAACGGCAAGGCGTAGATGATCTGGCTCAGCATGTCAGCGCGCCGCCTTGAACCGGCGCTCGACGAGCCGCAGCGCGAAAAGCAGCGTGTAGCCGGTCAACAGGTACATTGCCGTCACCACCAGATAGACTTCGACAATGCGGAACGTGTTGAAGTTGATCCACTGGGCGCCATAGGTGAGTTCGGGTACCGAGATGACCGACGCCACGGACGTATCCTTGAAGAGCGATATGAATGTGTTGGAAAGCGCCGGCAGGATTATGCGCAGCATCGTCGGCAGGCGCACATCGAGCAGCCTTTGCCATGGTGTCAGGCCGATTGCCTTGCCGGCGTCGAGCTGACCGCGCGGCACCGCCTCGAGCCCCGAGCGAAACACCTCGACCAGGTAGGCGCCGCTGTAGAGCGACAGCGTGGCAATGAATGAGGTTTGCGCGCTGTAGGCAATGTCGACCACCGTCGGCAAGCCGTAGAAGACCAGATAGACGAGCAGGATCAGCGGCACGTTGCGGATGAACTCGACATACCCCGCGATGATGGTCCGCACCGCACGTCCGGCCGACACGTACCAGACCGCCAGAACGAGCCCGATGACGATGCCGATCGCGATCGAGATGACGGCCAGTTCGAGGCTTAACAGCAGTCCGCCCCAGAGCTTGTCGAAATGCCGCCAGATAAGGTTGAAGTTGAGAGTATAACCCATGCGTCCTCGTCATGGAGGGCTGCGATGAGAGAAGGCGGAAGGACGTTGTCCTTCCGCCTGCTTGCATCAAATGACCGGGAAACCGGGATGGCGCGCCGGCGGCTCCTGTCCGAAATAATCCTTGAACGCAGCGTCGTAGAGTGCCGTTTCATGGCCGAACATGGCGATGGTGAAGGTCTGGTTGACGAAGGTCAGCCAGTCGAGGTCGCCCTGCCGCAGCGCGGCACCATAAAGCATCGAGAACCAGCTCTTGCCGGCATCGAAGTACTTATCCGGATTGCGCGAGGCGAGCCAGCGCACCGTTGACAGATCGACCGCGGCGGCGTCGACGCGCTTCGATTCCAAGGCCTGCAGCACGTTGGCCTGCGTGTCTATCTGCATCACCTGCGACTCCGGCAGGACGATATGCACGTTAGCCTCGGCATCGACATTTTGCAGGATGGAAATCCGCGTCGCCGAACCGCCGGCAAGCAGCTTGTCGAAGGTCTTGTTTTCGGCGTTCGGAAGGGTCAGCAAGGCGATGCCTTCGACGTAGTAGGGTCGGGAGAAGTGGATCAGCTGCGATCGCTGGGCGGTCATGGTCATGAACTGGATGGTGATGTCGACCTTGTTGGTGGTCACGTTCGGAATGCGCTGAGCCGGATCCTGCATGACGAATTCCACTTTGGTCGGATCGTCGAAAAGCCCCTTGGCGAGAATGCGACCCATGGTGATGTCCATGCCTACCAGTTCGCCGGCGTCGTTCTCGAAATGCCAGGGCGCATTGGTACTGCCGGTGCCGACGATCACCTTGCCGCGCTCGAGGACGGTGCGCAGCAGGCTGTCCGGCGCTGCCTGGGCCGCCGCTTTCTGAACGTCGACCGCGGTAGCGGCGCTCATCACTCCGGCCGTTGCAAGCCCGGCCATTCCCAGTTTCAGAAATTCACGCCTTTTGGATGTGTCGTTCACGGCGACCTCCTTTCGTGTTGAGTTCCCCTTTGGACCAGCAGTACAGGCATCAGTTGCAACTGACATCATTGTCCCTTACAAGAGACGCCTGTACTCTGTACAAGACAGATTAACATCAGGGATCGATAATGCAAGAAGGTAATGCCTTGGCCGCTCGACCTGACGCCGGTCTGGACGAAGACAAGAACTCGGGTTCTCGGGAGAAGGGCCTCAACCGGGTCCTCCAGATTTTGGAGTTTCTTCACGCGACCCAGCGCGCGATCGGCATCGGCGATCTTGCCAAGGGGGTAAACGCGCCGCGTTCGACGACTTATACGCTTGTGCGCTCGCTGGTCGACGCAGGCCTGCTGGAAATGGCCGGAGACGGCAATCGGGTCTATTTCGGAAAGAAGCTCTATCTCTACGGAATGGACTATGTGCGGGGCAACGACCTGCTCAGGCGAGGGCGCCAGGAAGTCGACCATCTGTCACGCGAGACCGGCGAGACCTCGGAGTTGTGCATGCTGCAAAGCGGCCGCTACACCATCGTCCATTCAAGCCCGGGGACGAGGCCATTCCGGATCAGCTCGGCGACCGGTCTGCAAATACCGCTCCCCTGGACAGCTTCCGGGCGACTGCTCCTCGCCGGCTTCGACAGGGCAGCGATTGAGGATATGGTCTCCGAGGACGATCTCGTGCTGCCGGACGGCCGCAGATTGCAACTCGACGATTTCATAGACGACATCGCCGTCGCCAAGTCGGCCGGCTACTGCGTCACCTCCGGCCTTGTCGATGCCTACACGAAATGCCTGGCCGCGCCGGTCTTTTCAGCGCCGGGCAGGGTCGAGGCGACGATGTGCCTGGTGGTTCCGATCGATACCTCGACCGAAAAGACCGACAACCTGATAGCGTTGTTGCGCGAGCGCGCCGCACGGCTTTCGATCGCGGCATAACCGCTTTTCCAGCAGGCCCCGCCGGCGTTCGTTCAAACAATGGCGTTCGTTCAAGCAATAATGTCTGGAATGATCTTGTCTTCCAGCGCCATCAGCCTGTCCTTCAGGAAAAGCTTCTTTTTCTTCATGCGCTGGATCTGCAGCGGGTCGCAATTCATGGCGATCATCGCATTGATGGCAGCGTCGAAATCGGCGTGTTCCTGCTTCAGCCGGGAATATTCGAGGCGGATATCTGCCTGTTCCTGATCGGACATTTTTACCGTCTGCACGTCTGCGGCGCCCAAACTATGGGCCTGATTGGGCGGGACCGGGGCTTCTTGCACCGGCGCGCAGCCCATATCACATTTCATATTGGCGTGGAATGCTACCACGCAGCATTCGACATCGGTGCGCGATGGTGGCACACTGTCATTATGCCGTCATAGAAGCGAGCCTGCGGTGGACGTGCCATGACGGCTGCAATCCGAGGAAACCATGAAAGGGAGAACCAATCATGTCTCTTGCATCCCATCTTGATGAGCTGCAGCGGAAACACGGCGACATCGAACGGGAAATCGACGATGCGATGACCCATCCGTCGGTAGACGACCTCGAAATCGTGAATCTCAAGCGGCGCAAGCTGGCGCTCAAGGACGAGATTGAAAAACTGAAGGCGAAACCGACGACGCACTGAAACCCTTCCAGGACTAGAAGCGCCACCCGGCGCGCGATCTTTCCGGTGGCATGTCTCTATGCTGCCGGAAACGCCCATGGATTTGCGGTAAGCTGCCATCTTGTTGTTTCCGATTTGCTGGGCCTGCGCGCCAGTCGCCATTGACAAGCCATCTTTGCTCCTCCACCTCATGCCCGGACCTTCAAGATTAAAGGCAGCCGGCATGACCGGATATTTTTCCTCACCCTTCCCACGCCGCAGGTCGGTCGGTGTCGATGTCGGCGGCGTGATGGTCGGCGGCGGCGCGCCGGTCGTCGTCCAGTCAATGACCAACACCGATACGGCCGATGTCGACCAGACGGTCGCGCAAGTGGCGGCGCTGCATCGTGCCGGCTCCGAGATCGTGCGCATAACCGTCGATCGCGACGAAAGCGCTGCGGCCGTACCGGCCATCCGCGAGCGGCTGGAACGGCTCGGCATCGACGTGCCGCTGGTCGGCGATTTCCACTATATCGGCCACAAGCTCCTGGCCGACCACCCGGCCTGTGCCGAGGCACTGGCCAAATACCGTATCAATCCCGGCAATGTCGGCTTCAAGGACAAGAAAGACCGGCAGTTCGCGGCGATCGTCGAGATGGCGATCAAATACGACAAACCGGTGCGCATCGGCGTCAATTGGGGTTCGCTTGACCAGGAGCTGCTGACCCGGCTGATGGACGACAACCAGGCCCAGGGCTTTCCGCTGACGGCGCAGGAAGTGACGCGCGAGGCAATCGTGCAATCGGCGATCCTGTCGGCCGGAATGGCCGAAGAGATCGGCCTTGCGCGCGAGAAAATCATCCTGTCGGCCAAGGTCAGCGGCGTGCAGGATCTGATCGCCGTCTACACCGAGCTTGCCACCCGATCCGACCATGCGCTGCACCTCGGCCTGACAGAGGCCGGCATGGGCTCGAAAGGCATCGTCGCCTCGTCCGCTGCCATGGGCATCCTGCTCCAGCAAGGCATTGGCGACACCATCCGCATCTCGCTGACGCCGGAGCCGAACGGCGACCGCACGCGCGAGGTGCAGGTGTCGCAGGAACTGTTGCAGACCATGGGCTTCCGGCAGTTCGTGCCGATCGTCGCCGCCTGCCCGGGCTGCGGCCGCACAACCTCGACCGTGTTCCAGGAGCTTGCCCAGAACATCCAGGCCGACCTGCGCAAGAACATGCCGGTGTGGCGCGAACAATATCCCGGCGTCGAGAACCTCAAGGTCGCGGTGATGGGTTGCATCGTCAACGGTCCGGGCGAATCCAAACATGCCGATATCGGCATTTCGCTGCCCGGCACCGGTGAGACACCGACCGCCCCGGTGTTCGTCGACGGCAAGAAGGCGGCGACCCTGCGCGGCCCATCGATTGCCGCGGATTTCGAGAAGATGGTCGCCGACTATATCGAACGGCGGTTCGGGCAGCACGACAAAGCCGCGGCGGAGTAATTCGATGCGGCGTTTGCTGGGCGCGGCGCTGGTTGTCATTTGCGGGCTGATCTGGGCGACAGCCGTTCAGGCCGATCCACCACGGCCCGCCAAAAAGAAGCTGATCGACCAGGTTTGCAACCTGATCGAGACGCATGCCGACCAGAACGGGCTGCCCCGGGATTTCTTTGCCCGGCTGATCTGGAAGGAAAGCCGTTTCGATCCCAATGCGGTCAGCCCCGTCGGCGCTGAGGGTATCGCCCAATTCATGCCGGGTACCGCCAAGATGCGCGGGCTCGCCAATTCCTTCGACATCGAACAGGCGATCCCGGCCTCGGCAAAATACCTCGCCGAAATGAAATCCGGTTTCGGCAATCTCGGCCTCGCCGCCGCAGCCTACAATGCCGGCGAGAGCCGGGTGACGCGCTGGCTGAATTCCGGCGGCTTCTTGCCGATGGAGACCGAAAGCTACGTTCTGGACGTCATGGGCGAGCCGGCCGACAACTTCACCAATACCGCCTACGCCGGCGTCATCCGGCCGCTCGACAAGAAGGCGAGTTTCGCTGCTGCTTGCCGCGAGCTGCCGGTGATCATGTCCAGAACCGTGCCGATGTCGTCGATCAACATCAAGCCGTGGGGCGTGCAGGTGGCCGGCAATTTTCGCCGCGCCGCGGCGCTCAACCAGTGGCTGAGAGTGAAAAGCCGGTTCCCGGCACTGCTTGCCGGCCACGATCCGGTGGTCAGCCGGGTCCGCACACCGATCGGCAGGCGCGGCATCTATGCCGTGCGGATCGGCGCCGATAGCAGAGCCAAGGCCGACACGATCTGCGACAAGCTGCAAAGCGTCGGCGGCGCCTGCATCGTGGTGCGCAACCGGTAAAGCCATATGTCGGTGCGTTTTGCGCCATTGCTGCCCATCTCGCTCCCCGTGGGCACTTCATCCTCGATACGTGAATCATATTTTCGGTGAACCGTTAGGCAGGTCTTGCATCGTCGTCGATGCGGGGTAAGGTCCCCGCGATTTTTCGCGAAAGGGATCAGCATGGCCGGCTTCAAGACACTGGACGACATCGGCAATATCAGCGGCAAGCGTGTGCTGGTGCGTGTCGACCTCAACGTTCCCGTCGCCGAGGGCAAGGTCACCGACGCCACCCGCATCGAGCGCATTGCGCCGACCATTGCCGAGCTCTCCGGCAAGGGCGCCAAGGTCATCCTGCTTGCCCATTTCGGCCGGCCGAAGGATGGACCGGCGGCGGAATTCTCGCTCGAGCCGATCGCCAAGGCGACGGCGGAAGTGCTCGGCCGCCCGGTTGGCTTTGCCGCCGACTGCATCGGCGACAAGGCGGGAAATGCCATTGCTGCCATGAATAATGGCGACGTGCTGCTGCTCGAGAACACCCGCTTCCATAAGGGCGAGGAGCAGAACGATCCGGCCTTCACCGAAAAGCTCGCCGCCAACGGCGACATTTTCGTCAACGACGCCTTCTCCGCTGCGCACCGCGCCCACTCGTCGACGGAAGGGTTGGCGCATGTGCAGCCTTCCTTCGCCGGCCGCACCATGCAGGCCGAGCTCGATGCGTTGGAAAAGGGTCTTGGAAATCCCGTCCGTCCGGTTGTCGCCATCGTCGGCGGCGCCAAGGTCTCGACCAAGATCGACCTGTTGATGAACCTGGTGAAGAAGGTCGACGCGCTGGTCATCGGCGGCGGCATGGCCAACACGTTTCTCGCGGCACGCGGCACCGATGTCGGGAAATCCTTGTGCGAGCGTGATCTCGCGACCACCGCCAAGCAGATCATGATCGAGGCGGCCGAGGCCGGCTGCGCCATCATCCTGCCCGCCGACGGCGTTGTCGCCAGGGAGTTCAAGGCCGGCGCCGCCAGCGAGACCGTCGCCATAGCAGACGTGCCGGCCGACGGCATGATCCTCGACGTCGGCGCAAAGACCGTGAAAACCATTGCCGAATGGATCGACCGCGCCGCGACGCTGGTCTGGAACGGGCCGCTCGGCGCCTTCGAGATCGAGCCATTCGACCACGCAACGGTGGCGACGGCCAGGCACGCGGCAGCGCGCACCAGGGCCGGCAGACTGATCTCGGTCGCCGGCGGCGGCGATACGGTGGCGGCGCTCAACCATGCCGGCGTTGCCGACGACTTCACCTATGTCTCGACGGCTGGCGGCGCTTTCCTGGAGTGGATGGAAGGCAAGCCCTTGCCCGGCGTCGACATCTTGAAGCGCTGAGCGCGGCAGCAATAACAGCGCGAAAGAGGGCGCCCGCGACTTTCAATCGATTCGCGCCTACCCGGTGAAATTGTTCGACTTGAACCTGCGTTGCTCTGGTGGTCTGCTGGGCACGGATCAATTCTTTCAGGAGAAGCACGATGAGCGAACGTCTCGAGGACATTGCTGCCGCGATGGTGGCCAATGGCAAAGGCCTGCTGGCTGCCGACGAGAGCTCCGGCACCATCAAGAAGCGCTTCGACGTCATCGGTGTCGAGTCGACCGCCGACAGTCGCCGCGACTATCGCGAGATGATGTTCCGCGCCAGCGATGCAATGACCAAGTACATTTCCGGCGTCATCCTCTACGACGAGACCATTCACCAGAAGGCCGCCGACGGCACACCGCTGGTCGACATCATCAAGGCATCAGGCGCTCTCCCCGGTATCAAGGTCGATGCCGGCGCCAAGCCGCTGGCCGGCTTTCCCGGCGACACCATCACCGAAGGCCTGGACGGCCTGCGCGAACGCCTTGCCGACTATTACAAGCTCGGCGCCCGCTTTGCCAAATGGCGCGCGGTGATCGACATCGATGTTGCCAAGGGCGTGCCTTCCGCCACCTCGATCGGCTCGAACGCCCATGCGCTCGCCCGTTACGCCGCGCTTTGCCAGGAGGCCGGCATCGTGCCGATCGTCGAGCCGGAGGTGCTGATGGACGGCGCCCACGACATCGACACCTGCTACGAGATCAGCAAGGCGACACTGACAAAGTTGTACACCGAGCTCTATGCGGCTCGCGTCGTGCTCGAAGGCACCATCCTGAAGCCGAACATGGTGCTGGCCGGCAAGAAATCAGGCAAGGTCAGCAGCCCCGACGAAGTCGCCGAGAAGACAATAAAACTGTTCCGCGAGACGGTGCCGGCCGCGATCGGAGGCATCGCCTTCCTGTCAGGCGGACAAACGGACGAGCAGGCGACCGCCAACCTCAATGCCATCAACGCTATCGGCCCGCATCCGTGGAAGCTGACCTTCTCCTACGGCCGCGCCTTGCAGGCCGCTCCGCAGAAGGCCTGGAGCGGCAAGCCGGCAAACGTCGCCGCCGCACAGGCTGCCTTCGCCCATCGCGCCCACATGAACCATCTGGCAGCGCTTGGACAATGGCAGCCGACGCTGGAGCAAGCCGCCTGACGGAATTCAGGTTGCGTTCCCTCCGACCCGGGCCATGTGCCCGGGTTTGTTTGAAAGCAGCAAGGTCTGCGATTTCCTGCAACTAAAAATGCAGCTCTGTGTCGGCATTCCTCGCTGCCGATCGTCCTCCGTGAAAAGAGGAGCAGACCTATGCCAAACAACAAGACCGTATCGCAGGAAGACTGGTTTCAGGCGCACAAGGCGCATCTGGCGCGCGAAAAGGAATTGACGCGCTTTCGCGACCGCGTCGCCGCCGAACGCCGCGAATTGCCGTGGCTGAAGATCCGCAAGGACTATGTCTTCGAGACCGAGCAAGGGCCAAAGAAACTGCCTGACCTGTTCGACGGCAACAGCCAGCTGATCGTCTACCATTTCATGTTCGGGCCGGGCGCCGATTATCGCTGCGAGGGCTGCTCGTTCCTTGCCGACCACATCGACGGTGCCAACCAGCATCTCAGGCATCACGACGTCTCACTTGTGGTGGTGGCGCGGGCGCCGCTGGCCGAGCTTCTGCCCTACAAGCAGCGCATGGGCTGGAAATTCGACTGGGTGTCGTCGTACGCTTCGGACTTCAACTTCGACATGCAGGTGTCATTCACCGACAAGCAGATCGCGGCCGGCGACACGACCTACAATTTCGAGCGGCGCGCGCGGCAATCGAAGGATCTTCCCGGCACTAGCGTGTTCTATCGCGACGAGAAAGGCGACATCTTCCTGACTTTCATCTCGCGCTCGCGAGGCGGCGATCCGCTGATCGGCGCCTATCACTATCTCGATCTGACGCCGAAGGGCCGCAACGAAACCGGTCCCCACCATAGCTTGGTGGACTGGGTGCGGTTGCATGACGAGTATGAAGACCAATCCGGGACGCATGACGGTTGCCATTGAGGCGACAAGGGTGTCGCTGCAAGGTCGTTCACCTTCAGTGCAACATGCGCTAAGTGCTGTTCGCTATGCCCTAAAAGGGACTTGCCATGCGGCGCTTTCCGACCCTTCTCACCTGGCTCGCCTTTCCGGTTTATGTCTGGCAAGGACTTGGCGTGCGTCGCCGCACCGCCCGCATGCTGCCGGCACAAGGTCCGGTCATGCACGAGATATCTGGCCTGGTGCCAGCAATCTCGGTTCTGGTGCTTGGCGATTCCTCCGCCGCTTCGGTAGGGATCGGCAATTCCGAAAACGGATTGGCCGCGCAACTGGCAGTTCTGATTGCGCAACGCACCGGCCGCACCGTGCGCTGGCGGGCGGCCGGCTTCAACTCGGCAACCTCTGGCCAGATCCGCGATCATGTGCTGCCCAATCTATCGGCCGATCCGTGGACGCATATCGTGCTGGCCATCGGTACCAACGACACCAAGAATTTTCATTCGGTACCGCGCTTCAAGCGCGAGTTTGGCGGCCTGCTCTACGCGCTGCGCGCCAAATGGCCGGAAGCGCGCGTCGTGTGGTCGCCGGTGCTGGAGTTCACCCGGGCTCCGGCAATGCCGCCGCTGCTCGGCAAGATCCTCGAAATCCGCGCCGTCAAAATGAACCGGATGGGCGAGCGCCTTTGCCTCGAACGCGGCGCCATACCGGCGCCCCGGCTGCCGATCACGGATGCCGATGCCGGCTTCGCATCGGATGGATTTCACGCTTCGGAAGCCGGCTACCGAGCCTGGGCGGAACATCTGGTCAGCCTGGTGCTCGCCAACGAACCGGGCGTCGCGTAGCGGGCCGCCCGCACTAAAGCGCGTCGCGTTCGATTGGCCTCATCCGACGCGCTTCAGGTTCTCGTTTTTATGCATGTCGTTGTCGCAAAACCGCTGCACACTTTTGCGCGACATGCATTACGTCCAGTGCCCGAGCACCGCCGTAATCGAAATCGCCGCCATCGCCAGCAGCGCCAGCTTCCAGAAATCGCTGCGCCGCTTCAGCCCGGGCCAGCCAAGCGGCTTGATGAGCTGGATGACCATCATGGCGATGATGACGAGCGCGAGAAGTTTCGACATGCAGCCTTTGATCAGCATCGCGGCTGGCTGTCAAAGCGGCTCCGGAATCGCCGTCTTTCCAGTGCAGCAGGCCTCTTTTCAGCACTGCCTGATCACTTCGGTCGACAAATCGGAACGCCGGTCAGGAGAGACGCACCCTCCTGACAGACTGCTGTCAGCAGGGGTGTGCGATAGTGCCTGCATCGAAAGAGAGGAGACCAGCCATGAACGGTATTACCATTCTGCGTAGCGTGCAGCACTATGTCGGCAAGATCCGGACGATCCGCAATGAGATCCGCACCCAGCGATTCATGAACACCCTGCCGGCGGACATCCGCAAGGATATTGGTTGGCCGGACATGTATGGCGACCGCCGCAATGGCGGCAATTGAGGCAAGCTTTCCGCGTGGCGTTTGGATGCAACCTGGCGACGAGCTGAAATGGGCATGCTGAAGCCTCCTGACAGTATGGTGTCAGGAGGCTCGTGCCATAGTGCAATGGCCGCCGGAGCCGGATGGCCGAGAGGACGATCGATGAAAAGCTGGAACGACAGGCTGAACACGCCTGGCATCAACGGCATAACACCGTCGCCACGCACCATCGGCGACGTCGTCGAAGGCCAGCCGATGCTGGTTCCTACAGCTCGCCAGGTCCATGCATTCATCCGCTCTATCCCCGAAGGCATGGACATGAATATCCGCGCTTTGCGCACCGCTCTCGCCATCGAGCACGGTGCCGAGATGACATGTCCGGTCACCATCGGCTATCATCTGCGCACCGTCGCCGAGGCCGCCAACGAGGATCTTGAGCGTGGCATGGCGCTGGGCGACTTTGCGCCGTTCTGGCGGGTGGTCGACGCAAACACGCCGACAACGAGGAAACTGTCCTTCGGCGCGGCCTTCGTCGCCGCGCAGCGCAAGCGCGAAGGGCTGGAACGATAGACGCCGAGGGACCATACGATGCGCCGCGCCGACAGGCTCTTCCAGATCGTGCAGCATCTGCGTGGTGGTCGTCTGGTCACCGCCCAGAAGCTGGGCACGTGGCTCGAGGTTTCCGAGCGGACGATCTATCGCGACATCGCAGACCTGCAGTCGACCGGCGTGCCGATCGACGGCGAGGCCGGTGTCGGCTACATGATGAGGGAGGGTTTCGATCTTCCGCCGCTGATGTTCACGCGTGACGAGATCGTCGCGCTGGTCGCCGGCGCCCGCATGGTGCGCGCCTTTGGCGGCGCGGCCATGGCGCGAGCCGCCGACGAGGCGCTGGTCAAGATAGGCGCCGTGTTGCCCGACGCCGAAAAGGACCGCATCGCCCGTACCGAGATCCACACGCCGATGTGGGTGGTAAGCGATGCCGCCCGCGAAGCCATCGACCTGATCGAGCGGTCCATCGAGAAACGTCAGGTGCTGACCATCGACTATTCGGATGAGGCCGGCCGCAGCACCGCGCGCGACATCCGCCCGCTCGGCCTGTGGTTCTGGGGCAAGGTGTGGACCTTGGTCGCCTGGTGTGAGATGCGCGGCGATTTCCGCGCCTTCCGCATCGACCGCATCGCCTCGGTGGTCATCGCCGGCCGCACCTTCAAGCCGGAGCGCGGCAAGCAGCTCGCTGATTTCTATCGCGCGGTGGAGCGCAGCGAGGATTACGGCATGGCGCCGGACCGGGCGGCGCGAAGCTGACACGGAAGATCACAAAAAAAGCCCGCTTGAAAGCGGGCTTTTAGTTTTGGATGCCAGACCTATTCCTCTTCGTCGGCGTCCTTGTCCTTCGACTTCAGCGCCGAAAGCTTGGCGAAGACGGCGTTGGCGTCAAGTTCGCGGTCCTCGTCCTTCGGCTTTTCGGGCGCCGGCACCAGCCGTTCGGTCAAGGCGGCCGGCAGCAGCGTATCGCCGACCGGCTGCGCCTGCTCGCGGCCGCGCGAGGCGCGGTTGATTTCCATATCGAGGTCGATCTGCGACGTCAGGCCGAGCGTCACCGGATCCATCGGCTGGAGATTGGCGGAGTTCCAGTGCTTTCTGTCGCGGATCTGGTCGATCGTCGACTTCGTTGTGCCGACAAGGCGGGCAATCTGCGCATCCTTGAGCTCGGGATGGTTGCGCACCAGCCAGAGGATGGCGTTGGGCCGGTCCTGGCGCTTCGACAGCGGCGTGTAGCGCGGACCCTTGCGTTTGGATTCCGGCACCCGCACCTTGGGATCGGAGAGCTTCAGCCGGTGGTTCGCGTCCTTCTCGGCGCGCGCGATCTCGTCGCGAGTGAGCTGGCCGGTCATGATCGGGTCCATGCCCTTGATGCCTTGAGCCGACTCGCCGTCGGCGATCGCCTTGACCTCAAGCGGATGCAGTCCGCAGAACTGCGCGATCTGCTCGAAGGAAAGCGCTGTGTTGTCAACCAGCCAGACGGCGGTCGCCTTTGGCATCAGCAGCGTATTGGCCATTACAAAAATCCTTCTCGTTCGCCCGCGTTCCCGCGCGGGCGGTGGTTTAGAGCCACCAAAATGGGAAAATCGCGGTCTATATAACCGCTCGTTCGCCGTTTCGCAATGTTTTTGGCAGGCGCGCGTCAAGGACGGCACGGCAGCGCGACCAGCAGACCGCGAAGGGGTCGGCAGATGACGCCATGCAGTCGAAAGCTTCAAAAAGACAAAGCCCGCCAGACCAAGGTCGGGCGGGCTCGGAACCGGCGACGGAAATCCGTCTGCTGCGGCTCTGGCTTCTAAAGCTTGATCCCGAACCGCGGCTCGGCGTTGCCGAAAAGCAGCGCCCGGTCTTCGAGCGGGATCGTGCTCGAGATCAAAGCCCTTTGCGGGCGATTCTCTCGATGTCGCCGCGGTTGATGCCGAGGTCGTTGAGCTGACGAGCATTCAGCCGGTTCAGTTCGCGCACGGTTTCGTTGTACATGCGCCAGTTACGGAAAGCGCGGATCGGGTTCATGATAGTCCTCCATCGTTTTGATGCCGCGTAAATAGGCATCGGCGATGAAAAATTGAACAGACGCTTTTGCATGGCCGCAATGCGTTTGTTGCATTGCACCATTAAGCTTTCGTTCAGCCTGTTTGCGGGCCGTCAGGCGACATCGAGCACAATCTTGCCGATGTGCTCACCCTCCTCCATCCGCTCATGCGCCCGCCACGCTTCCTTGAGCGGGAAGATCGTATCCATCACCGGCGCAACCTTGCGCGTGCCGAGCAGCGGCCAAACCTGCGCCTCCAGCGCAGCCGCAACTGCCGCCTTGAACTCCACGGTGCGTGGCCTGAGCAGCGATCCTGTGTGCACGAGCCGCTTGGCCATGATCTTGAAGAAATCGGCGCTCGCCACCGCCCCGCCCTGCGTCGCGATCTGGACGATGCGGCCTTCCATGGCTGCAGCCTCATAGTTTCGCGCCACATAGTCGCCGCCGACCATGTCGAGGATGACATTGGCACCCTTGCCGCCGGTTGCCTCCTTGACTGCGGCGACGAAGTCCTCTTCGCGGTAGTTGATCGCCCGGTCGGCGCCGAGCTTGAGGCAGGCGTCGCATTTCTCCTTGCTGCCGGCGGTGGTGACGACATAGGCGCCGAAAGCGGCGGCAAGCTGGATCGCCGTGGTGCCGATACCCGACGAGCCGCCATGCACGAGCAGGGTCTCGCCGCTCTTCAGGCCGCCGCGCTCGAAGACATTGTGCCAAACAGTGAAGTAGTTTTCCGGCAGCGCCGCCGCTTCGGTGTAGGTAAAGCCGGCGGGCAGCGGCAGCACGCTGCCGGCGTGCACTCTGACATATTCGGCATAGCCGCCGCCCGCCGTCAGCGCACAGACCCGGTCGCCGACGCGCCAGCGCGATATCTCGTCACCAAGGGCAGCGACTTCGCCTGCTGCTTCCAGGCCCGGCAGATCCGACGCTCCCGGCGGTGGCGGATAGGCGCCCTTGCGCTGTTGCACGTCCGGCCGGTTGACGCCGGCGGCCCGCACCCGGATCAGGATCTCGCCGGGACCGGGAACCGGTACGTCGCGGGTTTCCGCTTTCAGCACCCGCGGCCCGCCCGGTTCCGATATGGCGATCGCCATCATCTTCGCCGGAATTTTCTGTGCGTTCGCCATGAATTTCTCCCGTCGTGCTCCGCCGGTTTCTCGTGCCAGCTCTTGCCCGCCATTTGCATCCATACCCTTGCCCTATGTATGCTCATTGGCAAATCAGGCAAATGGGCAATCACGGAGGAGCGACGATGGCGATCTTCGACGACGAACCCAAGAAGAAAGCGCGCCCGCACGAGATCGGGCAGGATCTGTCGCTGCTTTCCGTCGATGAATTGTCCGAACGGATCGGCATCCTGCGCGACGAGATCGCCCGGCTGGAAGCCGAGCTCAAGACCAAGGGCTCGACCAAGTCGGCGGCAGAGGCGCTGTTTCGCCGCGGGTAGTTACTGCGGGTAATTCCAAAAGCTCGGGCACGCCGCCGAAAAGCCCGAATGCCGCTGTCTCCAGACTTGTGCCCTAAACCCCAGCCGGATTGAAAAATGTTCGCAAGCTACAGACCGATCCTCTCGCTGCTGCGCGGCACGGCGTTCCTGTTGGCGGCATCCGGACTGCACGGTCTGCTGTTGCCGCTGCGCGGCCAGGTGGAGGGCTTCTCGACGGCATCGCTCGGCCTGATGGGCACGGCTTGGGCCGGCGGCTTCGTCACCGGCTGCTTCTTTGCGCCACGCATCGTGCGCCGCGCCGGTCATGTCAGGGCTTTCGGCGCCTTTGCCGCATCGGGAGCGATCGTCGCACTGCTCACCGGCCTGATCATCGACGAATATACCTGGATCCTGCTGCGCGCCTTCACCGGCTTCACCATGGCCGGCGCCTTCATGGTCATCGAAAGCTGGCTCAACGAGAAGGCCACCAACGAAAACCGCGGCACCGTCTTCGGCCTCTACATGATGGTCACCTATGCCTCGATCATGGGCGGTCAGATGATCGTTGCCGGCGGCGATGTGAGATCGGCGTCGCTGTTCATGATCACCGGCATTCTGTTCTGCCTGTCGCTGATCCCGACGGCGGTCTCGACGGCGTCTCACCCCAAGCCGCTGCAGGACGTGTCGCTTGACGTCAAGGGACTCTACGGCAATTCGCCGGTGTCGGCGATCGCTTGCGTGCTGATCGGCATCGCCAACGGCGCCTGGGGTACACTTGGTGCCGTCTATGGAGCGCGCATCGGCATCTCGACAGCCGAGATCGCGCTGATGATGAGCCTCGTGGTCATCGCCGGCGCCGCCATGCAGCTTCCGGCCGGGCGGCTCTCCGACATGACGGACCGTCGTTTCGTGCTGGCGGGCGCGGCCTTCGGCGCTGCGCTGTTTGCCATCGCCATCTTCCTGTTCGAACCGCGCTCCGGCGTCTTCGTCATCGTCTGCACCGCCGCCTACGGCGCCTTCGCCTACACGCTCTATTCGATCGCGGTGGCGCATGCCAATGACCATGCGCGATCGGAGGACTTCGTCAAAGTGTCGGGCGGCCTGCTGCTGCTTTATGGCTTCGGCACGATGATCGGTCCGCTGGTGGCCGCCGGCCTGATGGGCTGGATGCGCCCTGAGGGGCTGTTCCTGGCCACTGCGCTCGCGCATCTCAGCCTGGCTGGCTATACGCTGCTGCGCATCAGCCGTCGCGCGCCGGTGCCGATCGAAGGCCGCGATGCCTTCAAGACCCAGCCCGCCGATCGCTCGGTGACGCCGGAAGCGTTGCGGCTCGACCCGCGCAGAAAAGCTGAAGCCGACAGTTGAGATTCGAGGCGCTTTGCCCCACAAATAAGGCATGATGCTTTCCGACGCCTTCATGGCGATTGCCGATCCCAACCGGCGCCATCTCTTGGAAGAGCTCCGGCGCGGACCGAAGACCGTCAACGAATTGGCATCCGGCTTGCCGGTGTCCCGCCCGGCCGTTTCGCAGCACCTGAAGGTGCTGCTTGATGCGGGGTTGGTCAACGCCAAGCCGGAAGGCACCAGGCGCGTCTATACGGTCAGCAATGCCGGCTTCCTGAAGCTCAACATCTGGCTTGACCAGTTCTGGGATGCGGAGCAGCTCGGTTCACCCGGAAGCTGAGAGGCATCGTCAGCGCGTCGAGCAACTATGCAGCATCGGGCCTAGAGCAATTCCAGGAAAAGTGTGAAACGGTTTTCCGTACGGAATTGCGCAAAAACAAAGAGATAGAGCGGTTCGGCGTTTCCGTGAACGATGAACCACTCTAGCCATTGTTGTAGGGGAAGAGCTTGAAATACGGCTGCGCTTCCTCGATCACACGGGCAACCGAGGGGCGTTGCAGCAACCGGTCGTGATAGCGCCTGACCGCAGGATATTCGTCTCCGAACGGCTCGACCTTGTTGGCGTAGAACAGCGCGGGGGCGGCAGCGCAGTCGGCCATGGTGAAGCTCGCACCCACCGCCCATGTCGTCGATTGCATGTCCTGTTCAATGATGGCGTAGGAGCTGCGCAGCTGGGCGCGGGCCTGCTCGACGCCGAACGGATCGGTCTTGCCCTCCGGCCGCAGCCGGTCACCAACGATCTTCTGCATCGGTTCCTGGACATAGAAGTCATAGAAGCGGTCGGCGAGCCGGGTCTGGCGAGCGAGATCGAGATCGGCGGGGATCAGTTCGACCGGCCCAGGATAATTCGCGTTGAGATATTCGATGACGATCGTCGATTCCGGCACGGTCCGGTCCAGCGTTTCATCGCGCAGCACCGGCATCTTGCCGAGCGGCCACAATTTCAGAAACGCCGCGCGCGACTGTTCATTGCCGAGATCGACAACGACGGATGTGAATGGCGTGCCGTTCTCATAGAGCGCGATCAGCGGTTTCCAGCAGAAGGAGGCCAGCGGATGAAGATGCATCGTCAGGGACATTTTTGCTCCTATCTTTGGTGCTTCGTCTCGCGGGCATCCGGTGTCAAGGTTCGGCCCGCTGCTACGTGGCCCGGCTGTGGGCGACGATCGCATCGATGATCGCGGCCCAATCGTCGGGATGCAGCTCGTGGCCGCCGCCCTCGATCCGGACCAGTCTTGCACCGGCGACCGCGTCGGCAAGAGCGGCGCCATGCTCGGCTGGAAAGATCGGATCGTCGGTGCCGTGGATAACGAGGAGCGGAATCTTCATCTCGTGCAGCCGCCCCGTCCAGTCCTCGCCGCTCCGATCTTCGCCGCCCTTGAGCATGAAGTGATTGGTCGCGCTGAGAAAGCCGCCGGACCGGTCGTAGTCCTGTTCCACGAACGCTCTCGTCCGCGCCTCGTCGAACGGATGCGCGGTGCCGGCGAGCGCACGCGCGTTTTTGACCATGAAATCGACCCCTTGGCCACGGTCAGACCAGTCGACCTTCGCGCCTTCGGCCGAATGTTTCCTATAGGCCTCGGTGGTTCCGGGCAAATGCGACGTATCGATGCCCAAGGGCGAGCTGCTGATCACCGTCAGCGAAGTGACACGCGACGGGTATCTCAACGCAACAAGCTGCGCGATCATGCCGCCCATCGACATGCCGACCACATGCGCCTTTCGGATTCCATGGTCGTCAAGGACGCGGATAGCATCGTCCGCCATGTCGTCGAATGTATAAGGCGGCTCGCCCGGCGCGTATTTGGTCGAACGGCCGGTATCGCGATTGTCATAGCGGATCACGAAGCGACCTTCGCCGGCCAGCTTCCGGCAAAACGCTTCGGGCCACCAAAGCATGGAAGCCATCGCGCCCATGATCAACAACACCGCCGGATGGGCTGGATCGCCGAACGTCTGGGATGCGATTTCGGGGTGTTCGGCGTTTTTCATGGCTTTCCTCCTTGGGCTTCCAATCCGATTGCATTTTGCAATCAGTTGCACGATATTAAAACCGATACGATAATGCAACCGGTTTTTGGAGATTCGCATGAACATCGATCGTCGGTCCGGATGCCCCATCAACCTGTCGCTCGAAGTGTTCGGTGACCGGTGGAGCCTGATCATCCTTCGCGACATCATCTTCGGCGGCAGACGCCACTTTCGCGAACTGCTCAACGGCTCGATGGAGGGCATCGCCTCCAACATCCTCGCCGACCGGCTGAAGCGGCTGATGGAGCTCGGCATGCTGACCAAGGCGGATGATCCCTCCCACAAGCAAAAGGCGATCTACAGCCTGACCGAAATGGCGATTACGCTGGTGCCGATCCTGGCGCATCTCGGCGCCTGGGGCCGCGTCTGGCTGCCGGTCAGCGAAGAGCTCTCTATCCGCGCCGAGCTTCTGGAAAAAGGCGGCCCGCCGATGTGGGATAAGTTCATGAACGAGTTGCGCCACGAGCATCTGGGTGCGTCTCCCGCCCCATCTGGACCCACCGTCCGCGCGACTTTGCAGGCCGGATACGATGCGGTCGTCGCCCGCAAGGCGGAGCGAGTCGGCTGCGATCCGGCGCCATGACCAACTTATTTTCCCAATTGCGGGCTGGCTCTGCTATCAAGGGACTGAAGATAATTTACGGATTGGATAACGCTCTTGGTCGAGAACTCTAAGGACACTGCCCGTGCGCGGGCCGATTTGCGTTTCAAGAAACAGGAAGAGGCAGCCACGGTTCGCCAGAAGGCGATGGCGGAATATGTCGCCGAGAGCGACGCTCGCCAAGCCAAGACCAACAAGCTGCGGGCGCTGCGCCTCGCCAAGGAAGCGGAAGACCTGGCCAATGCGCCTCCGGCCCCGGTGAAGAAGCCTCGCGCCAAGAAGAAATAGGCCGGCGCTCCCAGAATGCATGCTTCCTTTCGCACGCGAAACAGTTCACTCGGAGCTGTTCTGCCGGTTGATAACTGGCGCGTTTAGGAGACGGCCATGACCGCACTGACGCTCGACAAAGCCCTTGAAATCATCGTCGCCGCCTTTGCCAAGGGTGCCGAGCTCAAGCTCAGGCCGCTTGGCGTCTCGGTGCTCGACGCCGGCGCCCATCTGGTCGCGTTCCAGCGTCAGGACGGCGCCTCTTTCCTGCGTCCGCAAATGTCGGCCGGCAAGGCCTATGGCGCTCTCGCTATCGGCATGGGCTCGCGCCGGGTGGAAGCTTTCGCCAAGGAGCGCCCGCATCTGATCGCCGGCGTCTCCGACGTGTCGGGCGGGCGCGTCCTGCCGGTCGTCGGCGGCGTGCTGATCCGCGACAACGCCGGCACGATCATCGGCGCCATCGGTATTTCCGGCGACACGTCCGACAATGATGAAACGGCAGCCATCGCCGGCGTCGAGGCGGCTGGCTTCACCGCTGACCCGGGCTGAGTGGGGATCCTTAACTCATATTGATGTCGCGGGTGGCCGACCGCATCGACACCGAAAAGCCGGCCAGCACGTCGATCAGCGCTATGACCATCAGTGTGAAGAAAACGGAATGGGCGGCGCCCTTCACCAGCAGGAACTCGACCAGATAGGCCACAAAGACGAAGGTCGACAAAAGATGGTCCATGATCGAGGCATTTGTCGTGCGCGTCGACTTCACCACTTCGACGAACAAGAAGATCAGTGCGATCAACACGATGAGGTCGCCGAGGGTCATCGAGAACACGCCACCCGACATCATCCGGACCGAAAACATTTCGGTGGCCCACGGATCGTCGCCGCTGCCGAATATTCCCAGAAGCCCGAGATTGTAGAGGATGAAAGGCACGATCAGCAGCGGGATGGCACCGAACATGTGGCGGCTCCGGTTGGACTGATCTTTGTAGAGTGCGCCCGGCGTTCGCCGTCAAGAATTTTCGTGCGGCCGATAAACACGGACAAAGACGGCGTGAAACAACAATGTCAGGCCCGGCTGATACGATCAGTTGTCGCAAACGCAAAAAGACCGGCCAATGGCCGGTCGTTTCGCAACCCATAAACCGTCGAAAGCTCTCTCAGCTTTCCTTCGGCTCCAGAACCTGGCGACCGCGATACATGCCGGTCTTCAGGTCGATATGGTGCGGACGGCGCATCTCGCCGGAGTTCTTGTCCTCGACATAGGTCGGGGCCTTCAGTGCGTCGGCAGAACGGCGCATGCCGCGCTTCGACGGAGAGGTTTTTCGTTTCGGAACGGCCATGGATATGCTCCACTACATGGTCAAAACGCCCCGGCGGCCCTCGTGAAAGGGCCACATCAGGGGCCGGAATCTGAGAAAGTCGGGTGCCTATACACGCCCGACGGCGTTTTGGCCAGCGTCGCCGTGTTTTTTTTTGACACTATCGCAGGCAACCGACATAGGCGCCGGCGCGGCCGGCGCGCCGTTCGATCAACGCGGCAAGCCGCCTCAGTCCCGGCCCGGGCTTCGCAGGATTGCGCACGATCGGATTCGGCAAGGTGACGGCAAGCAGCGCTGCCTGCCGGCGCGACAGCTGTTTTGCCGAGACGCCGAAATGATGCTGGGCGGCGGCCTCGATGCCGTAGATGCCCGGTCCCCATTCGGCGATGTTGAGGTAGATCTCCATGATCCGCCGTTTCGACAGCACCGCATCGAAATAGACGGCCAGCGGCAGTTCCACGACCTTACGGACCGAGCCCAACGGCCGCGACCATAGATAAAGATTCTTTACCGTCTGCATGGTGATGGTCGAGGCGCCACGTGTCATCTCGCCGGCGAGCGCATCGTCGACGACGCCGCGCAACTCGCCCAGATCGACGCCGCGATGGAAACAGAACTGCCCGTCCTCCGACATGATGACCGAATATGCCAGCCCCGGCGCGACATCGTCGATGGAAACCCAGCGCCGATCGTAGCCAGAAAACGTCGCCAGGTCCTTCAGCATCAATGTCGACACCGGATGCACGAATGTCGGCAGGTACAGGAAGGTCAGCACCACCGGCACCAGCGCCAGCACGACCGCGACGGCGATGCCGCGCCGGACCCAGCGTTGAAGACCGATGCGGCTGCCGCGTCTCGGTCTCGCCATGTCCAACCCTTCGGTTTCGTGATCGACGATCGGTTCCGCCAAGCCACCCAGTCCGCGCTACTCCCTGCCCCCGGCATAATGGCGCTTGGCTTCTTGCGCAACGTCTGAGTGTCGGCTACCGCTCCCGACCATGACGAAAGACGACCAAATGGCGTTCGAAGCTGCACTTATTGCCCGGGCAGTTCCGCTCGAGGCGCTGCTGAGGCGGTTGCTCGACGGACGGACGCTTTCGGGCGAGGTCGCGCGGCCCGAACGCCTGATGGCGGCAATGCGACATGGCGTGCTGAACGGCGGCAAACGACTGCGTCCCTTCCTGGTCATGGAAAGTGCTGCACTGTTTTCAGCCGACGGCGAGGCGGCGCTGCGCGTCGCGGCGGCGCTCGAATGCGTGCACTGCTATTCGCTCATCCATGACGATCTGCCGGCCATGGACGACGACGATTTGCGCCGCGGCCAGCCGACCGTGCACAGGGCTTTCGATGAGGCGACCGCCATTCTTGCGGGCGACGCCTTGCTGACACTTGCCTTCGACATCCTTGCCGACGAGGCGACAATGCTGCCGGCCGAGCGCAGGGCAACGCTGGTGCTGGCACTGGCCCGCGCCGCCGGGGCGGGAAGCATGGTCGGCGGCCAGATGCTCGATCTCGAAGCCGAACAAAGCCGGCCGGACGAGGCCGGCATCATCCGGCTTCAGGCGATGAAAACCGGTGCGCTGATCCGCTTTGCCTGCGAAGCGGGCGCTATCCTTGCCGGCGCGCCGTCGGGCGACCGCGAAAGGCTGGCCGAGTTCGGCTCGGCGATCGGGCTTGCCTTTCAGCTTGCCGACGATCTGCTCGACCTGACCGCCGACGCGCATCAGATGGGCAAGGCGACCGGCAAGGATGCCGCGGCCGGCAAGGCGACGCTGGTCGCGCTGCACGGACCGGACTGGGCGCGGGGCCAGCTCCATGGCCTCGTTGACCAGGCTCATGCGTTGCTCGAACCTTTTGGCGAGCAAGCTGCGCTTCTGAAACAAGCGGCGCAGTTCGTAGCGGCCCGCAACAATTAAGCGCGCCCCTATGGCGCGCCGGAGAATTGGCGACTGATCGGCCGGACGCCCTCGCAACCGGCCGATCGGGATCATTTCCGGCGATGTCGGACCACATGGACCCGCCACACCAGTTGCCGAGCCATTCTTCAGCCTCGCGGCAGGGTTCCGCGGCTCGGGTGGACAGCGGTCAGCCTTCGCCAGTTGTCTTTTCCACCACGGGCTGCGGAACCGGTCCCATCTCGGCCGCCGCCTCGACCGCCCGCGCCTCGGCCGGCTTGCGCCGGTTGCGGATGAAGGCGGCGATGCGGTCGCGGATTTCGCCGGCGCTGAGGAACACCGGAACGCGCGCCACCGGCGCGGTCGGCTCAAAGGACAGGCCAAGGCCGGTGATCCTGCCCTTGTCGTCGACGTCGCGGACGATCAGCTCGATCGGACCGAGTAGCACGCGGTCGGCGTATTCGGCGTGGCCGCCGAGCCGCGTAGTGACCAGGTCGCCAATGCTGAGCTTGCGTTCCGCTTCGGTCAGGCCCGGCGCGTAGGCGGTCTCCAGTTCCTCGGCGGGGCGTGACGGATCGAGGGCGAAGGCCCCGAAGAAATCCGCGTCCTCGGGATCGACCACGGCACGGCTGGCGAACAGCTTGTCGAGCAGGCGCGGATAGCGGTCCGGCACGAAGATGTAGACATGGTCGCCGGCCGCGAGCCGGCCCATATCCTGGAAGCGCATCGAGCGTCCGTCGCGCAGCACCAGCGACGGCCGCGCCCAGCGCGGAATGCGTTCGCCGCGCGCCACCGGGCTGCCAGGTGCCACGCGGTAGGCGAGAAGCTCATGATGGGCGGAGCCCGGCAGTTCCAATTCGACCTTGTCGAGCGGTCCCAGGCGGGCCGGCACGATAAGGCCGAGACGGCGCGCCAGCGGCCCGACGGTCCATCCCTGGATGATCAGCGAGACCAGCACGATGATGAAGGCAGTGTTGAAGATGAGGCGGCCGTTCTCAAGACCGCCGAGCAGCGGCGTGATGGCAAGCAGGATCGACACGGCACCACGCAGGCCAACCCACGAGACGAAGGCGACTTCCGGGCGTGGCAGACGGAACGGCACCAGGCAGAGCCAGACGGCGATTGGCCGTGCCACAAATACCAGGAACAGGCCGAGCAGCACTGCCGGCACCAGGATCGCCGGAAATTGCGAAGGCGTCGCGAACAGGCCGAGGATCAGGAACATGATGATCTGCGCCAGCCACGACATGCCGTCCTGGAAGCGCTTGAGGATGGTGACGGCCCGGATATCGGAATTGCCGGCAATCAGGCCTGCGAGATAGACCGCCAGGAAGCCGGAGCCGCCGACGGCACCGGCGGCAGCGAACACCATAAGCGACAGCGTCAGCACGAAGATCGGCAGCAGGCCGTGATCGAGATTGAGGCGATCGACAAGGCGCACAATGGCCATGCCGCCGAGAATGCCGATGACCGCGCCGAGCCCCATGTTGACAAGGAAGCCGACGGCAAGATCGGTGACCAGCACCTTGGCCTCGGGGTGGGTATTGGCGGCGATGACCTCGACCAGCGTGATGGTCAGGAAGATGGCGATCGGGTCATTTGTGCCGGATTCCACCTCGAGCGTGGACCGCACGCGCTCGCGCAAATTGATCTCGCCGGCGCGCAGCAGGAAGAACACCGCCGCGGCGTCGGTCGAGGCGACGGCGGCACCGAGCAGGAAGGATTCCAGCCAGGTCAGGTCGAGCAGATAATAGGCGGCGGCGCCGAAGAGCCCGGTGGTCAAAAGGACGCCGAATGTGGCCAGCGACAGCGCCGGCCCGGCCGCCTGCCGCAAGGCGTTGAGCGGCGTGCCGAAGCCGGAATCGAAAAGGATGACCGCCAGCGCCAATGAGCCGGCAAAATAAGCAACTCGGGCATTGTCGAAATGGATGCCGAGACCGTCGGTTCCGGTGGCGAGGCCGATGCAGAGAAACAGCAGCAGGAGAGGGGCGCCGAAACGGAAGGCGATCAGGCTTGAAAACGCGGCGGCAACGACAAGTGCTGCGCCAACGAGCGTCACAAGATAGATACCATGCTCCATTCGTTGGTCGCCCCTAGTCGATATGCTACGGCATCACGGGAGAGTGGGGCGAAGACATGGCCGCTGCAAGGCAGCAGCGTGGCTTTTTGCCCCACGCTGCCGATCGTCGAAAGTTTTGGCACCCCCGAGCAGCGGAGCGTGCCTCGGCGGTTCGTGCTGCAATGAAAAACGCCCGGACTGAGCCGGGCGTCTCCAAGTCGAGAAGCTGGCTCTGCGATCAGGCGATGGTCTTGCCGAAGGCGACGGCGGTATCGCCCATGCGGTTGGAAAAGCCCCACTCATTGTCGTACCACGACAGCACCGAAACGAAGTTGCCGTCCATGACCTTGGTCTGGTCGAGCGCAACGATCGAGGAATGCGGATCATGGTTGAAGTCGATCGAAACATTGGGGTGACGGGTAACGGCGAGGATGCCCTTCAGCTTGCCGTTCGAGGCGGCGATCACCGCGTCATTGATCTCCTGGACGGTGGTCGGCCGTTTGGCGATAAACTTGAAATCGACGAGCGAGACGTTCGGGGTCGGCACGCGGATGGAGATGCCGTCGAGCTTGCCCTTGAGTTCGGGCAGTACCAGGCCAATGGCCTTGGCAGCACCGGTCGAGGTCGGAATCTGCGACAGCGCGGCGGCGCGGGCGCGGTAGAGGTCCTTGTGCATGGTGTCCAGCGTCGGCTGGTCGCCGGTGTAGGAATGGATCGTCGTCATCATGCCCTTCTCGATGCCGACCGCCTCATTCAGCACGGCCGCCAGCGGCGCCAGGCAGTTGGTGGTGCAGGAGGCGTTCGAGATGACGATGTGGTCCTTGGTCAGCTTGTCGTGATTGATGCCATAGACGACGGTGAGATCGGCGCCCTCTGCCGGAGCGGAGACGAGAACGCGCTTGGCACCGGCGGTCAGATGGGCGACGGCCTTGTCGCGGGCGGTGAAGATGCCGGTGCATTCGAGCGCGATGTCGATGCCAAGCTCCTTCCAGGGCAGTTGCGTCGGATCCTTGATCGCGGTGACCTTGAATTTTTCCTTGCCGACGATGATCTGGTCGCCGTCAACCGTCACCTCATGCGGAAAGCGGCCATGCACGCTGTCGAAGCGCAGCAGATGCGCGTTGGTCTCGACCGGGCCGAGATCGTTGACCGCGACGACGTCGATATCCTTGCGGCCGGATTCATGGATGGCGCGCAGGATGTTGCGGCCGATGCGGCCGAATCCGTTGATGGCAACTCTGACGGTCATTGTTCTCTCCCTGGGAGTTGGAGGCCGAAGATCAAGTCCGCAGCTTCATAACGGCGGACGGGCAAAGAATCCAGCCGCCGAGGCGTGGATTTAAATCGATTAGTGCTCCACCGCCCGGCAAAACCGCTATGCCAGCCTTTGCCGGGCGAGGCTCACTTTCATTTGCCATGCAGACGGGCTTCCGCCGCCTTCACCGTTGCCTCGGCTGTGATGCCGAAATGCGGGTAGAGCTGTTCGATGGTGCCGGAGGCGCCGAAGCCGGTCATGCCGACAAAGATGCCGTCGGTGCCGATGAAGTGATCCCAGCCCTGACGGATGCCGGCTTCGATGGCAATCTTGAGCGGCGCATTGCCGATCGTCCTGCTGCGATAGTCGGCGCTCTGCTTGTCGAACAATTCGAAACACGGCACCGAGACGACGCGGGTCGCGTGGCCGTGCTTTTCCAAGGCCTCGCGGGCGGCCAGCGCGATCTCGACCTCGGAGCCCGACGCGAAGATCGTCACCGCCGCCTCGCCACTGGCGGCGGCAAGTTCATAGGCGCCGCGGCTGGAGAGGTTTTCCGCAACGAAGTCGTTGCGTACCGTCGGCAGGTTCTGCCGGGTCAGCGCCAATGTCGAAGGCGTCTTTTCCGACTCAATGGCCAACTGCCAGCATTCCGCGGTTTCCACCGCATCGGCGGGGCGGAAGACATTGTGGTTCGGAATGGCGCGAAGTGCTGCCAGATGCTCGACCGGCTGATGGGTCGGGCCGTCTTCGCCAAGGCCGATGGAATCATGGGTCATGACGAAGATCGAGCGGATGCCCATCAGCGAAGCAAGCCGCATCGCCGGACGGGCATAGTCGGAAAAGCACATGAAAGTGCCGCCATAGGCGATAATGCCGCCATGCAATGTCAGCCCGTTGAGCGCGGCCGCCATGCCGTGCTCGCGAACGCCGTAATGAACGTAGCGCTGGCCGTAATCGTCGGCGGTGATGTTCTTGGTCTGGCTGGTCTTGGTGTTGTTGGAGCCGGTCAAATCGGCCGAGCCGCCGATGGTTTCGGGCACGGCGCCGTTGATGACCTCCAGCGCCATTTCCGATGACTTACGGGTGGCGACCTTCGGCTTGTCGGCGGCGAGCTTCTTCTTGTAATCGCCAATGACGGCGTCGAAGTTGGCCGGCAGCGTGCCACTGATGCGGCGTTCGAACTCGCTGCGCAATTTGGCATCAGCCTTGGCAAGGCGGCTTTCCCAGTCGGTGCGCGCCTTGACGCCTGTCCGCCCGGCGGTACGCCATGCGTCGAGGATATCGGCCGGAACCTCGAAGGGCGGATAATCCCAGCCGAAGAATTTTCTGGCGCCAGCGATTTCCTCGGCGCCGAGCGGCGAGCCATGCGCCTTGTTGGTGCCGGCCTTGGTCGGCGCGCCGAAGCCGATGGTCGTCTTGCAGGCGATCATCGTCGGCTTGTCGGAGTGGCGGGCCGCTTCGATGGCATAGGCGATCGCTTCCGGGTCCTGGCCGTCGATATGGCTGGCATTCCAGCCGGACGCCTGGAAGCGGGCGACCTGATCGGTGTTATCGGCGAGCGACACCGGGCCATCGATCGAGATGTTGTTGTTGTCCCAGAAGACGATCAGCTTGTTCAGTTTCAGATGCCCGGCAAGCGCGATGGCTTCCTGGGATACGCCTTCCATCAGGCAGCCGTCGCCGGCCAGCACATAGGTGTAGTGGTCGACGAGATCTTTGCCGAAAGCGGCATTCATGATGCGCTCGCCGAGCGCGAAGCCGACCGAATTGGCAAGGCCCTGGCTGAGTGGGCCGGTCGTCGTCTCAATGCCCGCGGCATGGCCGTATTCCGGGTGGCCTGCCGTCCTCGACCCCAATTGGCGGAACTGCTTGATCTGGTCGATGGTGATGTCTTCGTAGCCGGTCAGATAGAGCAGCGAGTAAAGCAGCATCGATCCGTGGCCGGCCGACAGGATAAAGCGGTCGCGGTCCGGCCAATGCGGGTTTTTCGGATCGTATTTGAGAAAGCGGGTGAACAGCACCGTGGCGATGTCGGCGCAGCCCATGGGCAGTCCGGGGTGGCCGGAATTTGCCTTCTCGACGGCGTCCATGGCGAGAAAACGGATCGCATTGGCCATCCGGTCATGTTGTTCGCGCGAGGTCATGCTTCCTCCAAAATGGGGGTTTGGGCCTTGGGAAAGCCCTTGAAAAGGGTGCGCGACACATAGCAGGCGCGGCCTTTTAGTCAACAAATCGGTGTGCTTTTGCCGGTCTTGTGATGGCCGTGCGCGACTTACATTAGCGTTAGCAGGGGACAGTCGCGACAGCTTTATTGACGTGCGGTTCACACGACGCGTAATGTTTCAGGGATAACGCGTTCTGAACGTGGATGATTCGGTGATGGGCAGGGCGCAGGACGAAAGCCATGACCGGGGAAACGACCCTCAAGGAAGTCATTGCCAGGCTGGGTAAGGCCATCGAAGGGCTGGAAAACGCCGTCGCGGCCAAGCTTGAGCATGAGCGGGACTATTCGGAAGCCGAGGCCGAAGTGCAGCGGATGAACGCCGACCGCTCGCGGCTGGCGCAGGAGCTCGACAATTCCGAGGCCCGCGCCGAACGGCTGGAAGATGCCAACAAGGAAGTGTCGCGAAGGCTGGTGACAGCTATGGAAACCATCCGCGCGGTACTGGACAGGTAGGCCAATGGCACAAGTCACGGTTTCCATCGACGGCAAGCAGTATCGGATGGCCTGCGACGAGGGCCAGGAAGAGCATCTGATCGATCTTGCCGAGCGCTTCGACCGCTATGTCTCGCATCTGAAGGATTCTTTTGGCGAGATCGGCGACCAGCGGCTGACCGTGATGGCCGGCATCATGGTCATGGACGAGCTTTCGGAACTGCAGAAGCGGGTCAAGGGCATGGAAAGCGAAGTGCTGACGCTGCGCAAGACGCGCGACGACGCACTGACCAAGGCCGACAAGAACGATTCCGTGCTGACCGGGGCGCTCGGCGCACTGGCCCAGCGCATGGAAGACCTGGCGACGACGCTGGCAGTGAACAAGGCCTGAACCAGCGCAGCGAAAATTCCTGCTGCATTTGCCGAGAAGCAATGAAAATATTTCGCCGCCGGCCTTGATGCCGGCGCAACAGGCGTTTGAAGGATGACGCCGGAGTGATAGAAAGGCAAAAGCAGCGCCGGGCAACGCCGGCTGCGATCTGCACGCACAGGGTAAGGGACACGTCATGAGCCTTCGCATCAACGATATCGCACCGGACTTCACCGCTGAGACCACGCAAGGACCGATCAGCTTCCATGAATGGATCGGCGACGGCTGGGCGGTATTGTTCAGCCATCCGAAGAACTTTACGCCGGTTTGCACGACCGAACTCGGCACAATGGCCGGGCTCGAAGGCGAGTTCAGGAAGCGCAACGTCAAGATCATCGGCATCTCGGTCGATCCCGTCCAAAGCCATGAAAAGTGGCAGAACGACATCAAGACCGCGACCGGTCATTCGGTGAACTACCCGCTGATCGGCGACAAGGATCTCAAGGTCGCCAAGCTTTACGAGATGCTGCCGGCGGGTGCCGGCGAGAGCTCGGAAGGCCGCACGCCCGCCGACAATGCCACGGTGCGTTCGGTTTACGTCATCGGGCCCGACAAGAAGATCAAGCTGGTTCTCACCTACCCGATGACGACGGGCCGCAACTTCGACGAAATCCTGCGCGCCATCGATTCCATGCAGCTGACCGCCAAGCACCAGGTGGCGACGCCGGCGAACTGGAAGCAGGGCGAGGACGTCATCATCACCGCTGCCGTCTCGAATGAGGATGCCATCAAGCGCTTCGGCGCCTATGAGACGATCCTGCCATATCTCAGGAAAACCAAGCAGCCTTCCGCCTGAGCAGGCAGAGGCGGCACAGAGAGTTTTCGGTTTTCCTGGCCGTGTGAGCATGGGGTGCTTGACGATGCCTGGTTGACGGACAACCATGCCTTTAATTTGCCGTGGCAGAGAAAATCCTTCCTGCCGTGGTGAGGGGCGAAGGAGGCTGGATTGGACGCATTATCGGCCAGGTCGCAGGTCACCGGCTTCTATGACAAGCCGAGCGGGTCCGTCCAGTATGTGGTCGCCGACATGGCGACCCGCAAATGCGCCATCATCGATCCGGTGCTCGACTTCGACGAAAGGTCCGGTGCAACGGCAACGAAAAACGCCGACGCCCTGCTCGACTTCGTCAGGGAAAGCGGGCTGGAGGTCGAGTGGATCCTCGACACGCATCCGCATGCGGATCATTTCTCCGCCGCCCATTATCTGAGGGGGAGAACCGGAGCGCCGACGGCAATCGGCGAGAAGGTCATCGACGTCCAGAAATTGTGGAAGGTGATCTACAACTGGCCGGAATTCCCCGCCGACGGTTCGCAATGGGACAGGCTGTTCGCCAACGGCGCAACTTTTTCGGTCGGCGGCATTGCGGCAAGAGTGCTGTTCTCGCCGGGCCACACACTGGCCTCGATCACTTACGTCATTGGCGACGCCGCCTTCATCCACGACACGCTGTTCATGCCGGACAGCGGCACCGCAAGGACAGACTTTCCGGGCGGCAGTGCCGAGCGGCTCTGGCGTTCGATCGAGGACATCCTGGCGCTGCCGGACGAGACACGTCTGTTCGTCGGTCACGACTACCAGCCGGGCGGTCGCGAAGCGCGGTGGGAAAGCACGGTCGCGGAGCAGAAAGCCGGCAACATCCATGTTGCCGGCTGCAAGACGGAAGCCGACTTCGTCGCGCTCCGCCAAGCCCGCGACAGGACGTTGCCGATGCCGCGGCTGATCCTGCACGCGCTGCAGGTCAATATGAATGGCGGACGCCTGCCGGAACCGGAATCCAACGGGCAGCGCTATCTGAAGTTTCCGCTCGATTGCCTGTGAGAGGATGGGTCGCTGGCACTACAATGCCATTCAGACTCGGCGCCGCCCTCATCGTTCTGCGATGGTCATCCAAGCTATTGATCCTGATTCGATTTTTGCGATGTTTGAATCCGATAGGTCTATGCGGGACGACGGTGGCGGCAGCCGGATGAGGAGCAGCGCAGACGCCAGCCAGTCGAGCGTCAGGGTTTTGTTCGGCGGGCTAAATGTTCATACGTGATTTGCCAAGGATCGCTCTCGGAAGATCTTTCCTCGCCGATCCAATGGAAGCTGGTGGCAGTGATCTCGGTGAAACGCCATCGAGTTTGCAGACCGCGCGAGTCATTGCCGAGCTGGACAATGTCCTTACCCTCGGCCCGCCCGATCTGGCGCGAGTGATCCCGGTTGAGCGGGTCGTTCCATATGATATGCCAGCCATCGATCCCAGGGTCGAAGATGCGCAAGGTTGTGCCATACATCGCGGACGGAGCAGGGCGCTTGGGCCTGATCCAAACGTCCTGAATCGCGCGGCCTTCGAGCACCCAGCCAAAATGGCATTCGCCATCCCATTTCTGGATTGTGCCGTCGTCGAGGTAGTGGACCGAGTCCATCTCCCAGCTTCCAATTAGCCATCCATACAGGGCCATGTCTTTCGCTCGATCGGCTGGCGGACCGTCGGATCCGAGGGCGGCCAGAAACGGAGAAATCGTCATCACGACACTGCCTTTCGTTTCCAATAGACGAACTCAACTGCCCGGCGCAGCCCGGCGGACCGTTGTCGCGCCCGCCTGCCGCAAGCGCCGGGTTGTGGAATGCCGCGGTCGGCGCCGCAACATTGCCGCCACAGCTTGCAGCCTTGCGGTTTTCAGGGCTTGGGGAAAATTGCGACAATGCCGCTATCAATGAGATCGTCTGGGGACGCCTGGCAAGGCTACTGAGCAGTTAGGGCGACGGATCGGACATCCGCGAAGGCGCCGCGGAACCGGCAACCCGCTAATGCATGTCGCGCAAAAGTGTGCAGCGGTTTGGCGATAACGACATGCATAAAAACAAGAATCTAAAGCGCGTCGCACAAGGCCGGCCCGAACGCGACGCGCTTTAGAAAAAAAACGGCGGCGCCAGTTACCTGACGCCGCCGTTATTTGTTTCTACCGGAGGGCCTTACGCCGCCGGCTGCGCCTCGATGGTGCGCAGCGCCTGCGTCTGGCGCTTGGCTGCGGCCTTGACCGCGTCCTGCACCTTCTCGAAGGCGCGCACCTCGATCTGGCGCACGCGCTCGCGGCTGATATCGAACTCGGCCGACAACTCTTCAAGCGTCAACGGCTCATCGGCGAGGCGGCGCGCCTCGAAGATGCGGCGTTCGCGGTCGTTGAGCACGGCAAGAGCGCCCGACAGCATGCCGCGCCGGTTTTCCAGCTCGTCCTGCTCGATCAGCATCTCTTCCTGGCTTTCGTGGTCGTCGACCAGCCAGTCCTGCCATTCGCCGGACTCGCCTTCACTGGCCCGGATGGGCGCATTGAGCGAGGCGTCGCCCGACAGGCGGCGGTTCATCGACACGACTTCCGCTTCCGAGACGTTCAGCCGGGTGGCAATCTCGGTGATCTGATCGGGCTTCAAATCGCCTTCGTCGAGCGCCTGGATCTTGCCCTTCACCTTGCGCAGGTTGAAGAACAGGCGCTTCTGGTTGGCGGTGGTGCCCATCTTGACCAGGCTCCACGAGCGCAGGATGTATTCCTGGATCGAGGCCTTGATCCACCACATCGCATAGGTGGCGAGACGGAAGCCGCGCTCCGGTTCGAATTTCTTGACGGCCTGCATCAGGCCGACATTGCCTTCCGAGATCACCTCGCCGATCGGCAGGCCATAGCCGCGATAGCCCATGGCGATCTTGGCGACGAGCCGAAGGTGGCTGGTGACGAGCTTGTGCGCAGCTGTGGTGTCCTCATGCTCGGCATAGCGCTTGGCGAGCATGTACTCTTCCTGCGGCTGAAGCATCGGAAAGCGGCGGATTTCTTCCAGGTAGCGGCTGAGACCGCCTTCGCCGGAAACGATACTGGGTAATGACTGGGCCATGATAGCGCCCCCTCTCTATTGGAGTGATGCCCCCGAAACGCGGCGGGCATGTGGCGCGAATGCCAAAGGCACATTCGCCCCAACCGACATATATAGGAACAAAACCAGAAAGACAGGCATTTGTTCAACACGAAACAGTGTGTCACGTTGAAGTGAACAACGCCGGTCAGGTTTTCAGGTGGTTGGTTCAGAGCTTGCGGAAGCCGTCGACGAGTTCCTCCATGTCCCACGGTATCGGTGCTTCGAACCTCATCGTTAGATGGGTATCGGGATGGCGAAATGCAAGGAGGCGGGCGTGCAAAGCTTGTCGCGGAAACGCCTTTACCTCGCTTCTTAGCGGCTCGGGCAACCGATTGGCCTTGGTGCGGAAAGCCTGGCCGTATTCGGGGTCGCCAATCACCGGATGGCCGATATGGGCCATGTGGACGCGTATCTGGTGAGTGCGACCGGTTTCCAGTCGGCATTCGACCAGGCTCGCCGTGGCGAATTCCTGCTGCTGCTCGCCAAAGCGCTCAACGACGGTGAAATGCGTGACGGCGTGGCGGGCATCGTCGCGGCCTTGCGGCACCACGGCGCGGCGTACCCGGTCGGCGGCGCGGCCGAGCGGCGCGTCGACCGTCCCGGTCGGCCTTGCCGGTATGCCCCAGACCAACGCCAGATAGGCGCGCTCGAGATCGCCGGTCAGGCCGTGGTCGGCAAAGGCCTCCGACAACGCCTTGTGGGCGCGATCGGTCTTGGCGACGACCATGACGCCGCTGGTCTCCTTATCGAGGCGATGGACGATGCCCGGCCGTCTCACCCCGCCGATGCCAGACAGGCTGTCGCCGCAATGATGGATCAGCGCGTTGACCAGCGTGCCGGTCCAGTTGCCGGCGCCGGGATGCACGACCAGCCCGGCCGGCTTGTTGATGACGATCAGCTCGCTGTCCTCATAGAGGACGTCCAACGCAATATCTTCGCCTTGCGGCGCCGCCGGTTCCGGCTCCGGCATATCAACCGACACGCTGTCACCTTGTGCCATCTTGCGCTTCGTTTCGCTGGCTGGCTTGCCGCCGATCCTGACGGCGCCCTGCTTTATCAGCATCTGTACCCGGCTGCGCGACATATCGGGGCCGAGCCTGGCCGCCAGCCATTGGTCGAGCCGCTGGCCGGCCGCATCAGCGCCCGCCTCCAGGACGATCGGTCCGGCCCCTATTAATTGTCTGACCACTTCGTTATGAGCGCTCATCGAAAACAGTTCCGGAATCTGCTGCCATGGCCCGGCCGCTTGCCGACGAAGACGAGGAAAAGCCGCTCGACCCCGAGGTCGAAAAGGTGCGGAGGAAGCTCGTCCGCTTCGTCGCCATCAATCTCGGCCTGCTGTTCCTCGCCCTTATGGTGGTGATCGCGGCACTTGTCTACAAAGCGCGCAACGCGCCGCCTGCCGCCCCTCCGCTAAGCAGCGACATCCAGGTGCCGATCGGCGAGACGGTCAACGGCGACATCGTGCTGCCGGTCGGCGCCAGGGTGATCAGCCAATCGCTGTCCGGCAATCACCTGTCGATCGACGCAGAGCTGCCCGACGGCAGCCGCGCCATCTTCGTCTATGACATCACCGAGCGCCGCATCGTTGGCCATTTTTCGATCAGGAACAAATGACCGGTTTTGCCGAACACCGCAGCATTGCCACGGTCGCGCTTGTCGTCGCAAATTATGACGAGGCGATCTCGTGGTATGTCGACCAGCTGGGTTTTGTCCTCACCGAAGATGTCGATCTCGGCGGCGGCAAACGCTGGGTCACGATCACGCCGCGCAACGGGCAGGGTGCGCGCCTGCTTCTCGCCGAGGCATCCGGCGATGCGCAAAGGCACGCCATCGGCAGCCAGACCGGCGGCCGGGTCTTTTTGTTCCTCGAAACCGACGATTTTGCCCGCGACCATGCGCTGATGCTCGAAAAGGGTGTCGACCTCCGCGAGGCGCCCCGCCACGAGACCTATGGCACGGTGGCGGTTTTCGCCGACCTTTATGGAAATCTCTGGGACCTGATCGAGCCAAAACGCTAGGCTTGCAGCGGATATTTCACCGGCGCGATCGGCAGCCTTAAGCCTAGTTGCTTTTTCCCAGCCGTCAGCCTATATCGCCGGTTCTTGAACGCGCCCATCGTCTAGCGGTCAGGACACCGCCCTCTCACGGCGGGAACAGGGGTTCGATTCCCCTTGGGCGTACCAAGTCTCTCCAAGCTCTCGGCAAACCATCAATCCGATCCATCGCCTTGAGTCGCGGCGGGTTTGGCTCATCGCCGCTTCTGGCGCAGCGGAGCCGATTGCATTAGCATTGCATCGTGGGTCTTGAGGCACAGCGTTAGCGGCGCGCAGAACGTCGCGCTGAGCAGGGCAGTCGATGCCACGCGGGGAGGAGCCAGATACAGAAACTACAATCGCAAGGCGTCCATCACGCTGGTCGGCACTGCCTGGAGCCGACCTGAGCTACAGCTGCCGGCGGCGGATCGTTTTGGCGAGCTCGGCGAAGGCGCCTCTCCCTCGAAGGGTGGATGCCGGGAAGGCCCTTAGCACCGGCCAGCGAAGCTGCGCGCGACGCGCATGGCTGGGCTCTAAACGCGCCATACTTCAGTTGCAGTATCGTAGCTTCTTTGCCGTCGAATTTCTCTCGGTCATGGCTTCGCACGATACCAAGATATGCTGCGAACGACACATCCACGGCGGGGCTCAACCATTCGATCTATTCCGGCAAGCCGAAAAGTGTTTGCGCGCCTGCTATTCCTCCGAGCGGATGACTGCCCATGGCGATCATCCGCTCGGTAGTTTCTGCCTCGAACACTGTCGACGCGAGCACCGTCCGTCCCAACGGCTTGCACAGCCCTTCGATGCGGCTGACAAGATTTACAGCCTTGCCGATCGCGGTGAAGTCCAACCTGCCGGCAGTGCCGATATTCCCCCAGAGTATCTCGCCGACATGCAGGCCAATGCCATATCCGAGCTCAGGGCCGCCATTGCGGCGCCGAGTTTGGTTGAGATGATCTATCCCGGCGCGCGTGGCCTTCACGGCGCGTACCGCCGCGTCACATGCGGCATTTGCATCGCGCTCGCCAATCGGGAAAATCGCGAGGACGCCATCACCTATAAACTTGAGAACCTCACCACCAAATGCGTGCACCGCGCCGGCGACGCAATCGAACCAGGCATCAAGTACCAATACGATCTCGTCTGCATCATGAACCTCGGATAGATCGGTGAAACCTCGAAGGTCCGCGCACAGAAGCGCAGCCCGTATCGTCTCTCCCTTTACTCGACGAGAATGACCGTTGAGCACATGTGCTGCACTGCGCTTTCCCAAATATGCCTCGAGCAATGCGCGTTTCGCGGACCGTTCCGCGAGTGCGGTCATCGGAGCCGCAGCAAACCGGGAGATTTGCCGCAGCAGCTCTGACTGCGCCTCATCCGGAGTATGATCGAACGCCCACACCAAAGTCGGTGCGACACCGCCCGCTCGCTCGTCGAACACGATCGCCCGCGTCGTGCCAAGCCACTCCCGCAGCACGAGCCGGGGATCGGCATTCTGGCGGTCGGCGCCTATCCCCAAAGCCTCGACCACTTCACCCCCAGGCGCTCGCCAGAGCCAGATGCGGCGTGAGATAATCGGGTCGGGAGCATCCTGCGCCAGCGCGCCGGCGATGATCGGCAAGCCGTCTTCAATCAAATGCGTTGAGAGCTGCAATAGAAGTCGCCCACCGTCGCCAATATGCGCGGCGTCGTCCAGAAGGAATGAAAGCGACTTTGCGAGAAGCATGGGTAGAAGGTCACTCGGCACCGGCTTATGCTTACGCCTCGAACATCTTCTTGCAACTCCCCACATTCGCTTCAATCATGCAGGTATTCGATGCGGATGTGACCTGGAGTGAGCGATGGCGGAATCGGTTTACACAGAGATTGAGGTCGCCGCGCCACAAGCGACCGTGTTCGCGCTTTTGACGGATCCGGATCAGATCGTGCGATGGATCGGGACCGAAGCGAATTTGGATGCAACGCCGGGCGGTCTGTTCCTCGTCAATGTCGGTGGTCGCCATATGGCGCGCGGTGAGTTCACCGAGGTGATCCCGGTCCACCGTCTTGCCTACAGTTTTGGCTGGGAAGACAACGAGACCGTGCCGCCCGGCTCCAGTCATGTCGAGATCGACCTGATCGCGAGGGATGCGGGGACACTGATCCGCTTCACGCACAGCGGACTGCCGAACGCAAAGGAGCGTGACAGCCACCGAAGGGGATGGGAGCACTACCTCTCAAGGCTGAAGATCGCTGCCGATGGGGGACATGTCGATCCCGACGTGCCGATGAAGAATATGTGATTTTCATCTAAGGGCCGCGGATGCCCGTAATCCGAACCAGGCGCGGCATGCGTCAACGAGGCCCCTTTGACCTGCCGTCGCCAAACCGGCCGCTCGGGAAACCCAGCGACCTGCGGGCCGCCGTACCATTACAGCTGCCGGCGACGGATCGTTTCAGCGAGCTCGGCGAAGGCGTCCGCGATCCCGGTGCCGCTCTTGGCGCCTGCGTGGAGTTCTTGAAACTCAGCGCTTCTGGCGCAACGCCTCGGATTGAATTAGCATCCGTTCATCAAAGCTCCGGCCGCACTCCTGCAGGATGCGGAATGCGGAGCGCAGGCGAGCGAGGCCGGGCGCGGTCACATGCCGGGCGCCGATCCAAGCGGGACTTCCGTTCGGCGGCAAGACGGCGTGGCCGGGAGGAGTCAGATGCAGAAATTGCAATCGCAGGGCGTTCATCACATCACGCTGGTCGGGGCCGGGCGTCAGACCTCGATCGATTTCTGGGAAGGCGTGCTTGGCATGCCTTTCATCTTCGAGCAGCCCAATCTCGATAAGGCAAGCGAAAGCCATCTCTATTTCGATCCGGGCGACGGCCGGCTGATCACCGTCTTCACCGACGAAAGCCGCACGCCGGTCAAGCGGCGCACGCCGACCGACACGGGCTCCGTCCATCATATCGCTTTCGCGGTGTCGCGCGTCACCTTTCTGCAGGCGGTTGCCCGGCTCGACGAGCGCGCCATCAAGCACAGCGGCGTCAAGGATCGCGGCTTCATGGACTCGATCTATTTCGAGGATCCGCTCGGCCTGCTGATCGAACTCGCCTCCTACCGTTTCGAACCGCCGGCGGGCTTCACCCATGCCGACGTGCTGATGCAGGCGCACAAGATCCGCGTCGCGCGCGGCGACTACAACATCGCCGAAGTGCACCTTGCCGACGCGATCCAGGCGCTTGTCGAGCGCTCGCGCACGACCTTGTCGGAGGATCGCGCACCGAAAAATCCATACTGACGACACGCCGAACAAAGGGAGGATACAATGGCGAAGACAGCAACCAAGAGTGCCACGAAGCCCGCCGCCAAGGCAGCCAGGCCAGGAGCGAAGCCGGCGGCCAAAGCCGCCGCCAAGTCAGCGGCGAAAGTGGCAAAGCCGGCGGCCAAGGTCTCCGCCAAGAAGCTGGCGCCGAAGGCCAAGGCGAAACCGGCGAAAAAGCCCGCGCTCTCGCTCAGCATGCTGAAGCCCAGCGTCAACAATATGAGCGTTCGGGTGTTTGCACGCGCCGCCGGGCTCGACCATTCCGAGACCGACGTATGGGGTCTCACGCGCTCGCCGGAATACATGGCGCGAAACCCGGCCCATCTTACGCCGATGATCGAGGACAAGGGCCTGCCGAGAGGTGTCTTGTGGGAAAGCTGCGCCATTATGCAGTACCTCGCCAACAAGCACGGGCTGGAGAAACTATATCCCAAGGCGCCGGCCAAGCGGGCAATGATCGACAGTGCCATGTTCTACCTGATCGGGACGCTCTACCCCTATGTGGCGCGCGCCACATATCCTGTGCTGAATTTCCCGCAATATGCCGGCGAGGTCGGCCACAGCGACGCTCATCCCGACAAGAAGTCGGAAGCCCAGAAGGCCGCTATAGAAGCGATAGCCGAGCCGCTGGAGGTGTTTCACAGCTTCTTCAGGAACGGCAAGCCGTTCATCGGTGGCAAGAACCCGTCGATCGCCGACATCCGTCTGGCGGCGACGCTCGAATTCCTCGCCGTCATCGACTACGCGCTGCCCCAATGGGCAAAAGACTATATGGCGGCGATCGAGAAGAAGCTCGGCAAGGCCTATGCCGAGCCGGCCGGCGACGTGCGCGGCTATATCGCCTATGTGCGGTCGCAGGCCAACGCCTGAGGCACGTGCAGGCCGGCGATCGTCCGCACGTTCTGCGGGAGCCGGTAGTGATCTGAGGTAATTCTTTCTTACTCTCCCCTGTTTGCACGATGTCGGGAGCTTAAGGTTTCGTTAACCGAAACCCTTTCTACTGGTATCCACCTCCAGCTTGCGACCACGGATGTACTGGCGCGGATGGAAAGCAAAGGTCGGCTGCTCGCCGGCCTTTGCTTATTGCAGCCCTGCCGAAGTTTGCGGCTGACGGCGCTTCACGACGCCTGAAATGGCTGATGAAGCGCGTTGCCGGCATCTTGCCATCGCCGATGTGGGCCCTACCATCGAAGTAGTCCCGTCCTCGATGGCGGTTCAAGGACAGAGGCTCTGTCATGAAAAGCATTGCTGGAATGATGGTGATTGCAGGCGCCATACTGGCGGATGCAGCCGGTCAATCGAATGCAGCGACGCTCAACACCATGCCCGAGGTCGGGGCTGCCATCCAGGCGTGCTGGACCCCTCCGGCGAATGCCGGGAATTCCACCGTCACCCTGAGCTTCAGCTTCAGGCGCGATGGCACGCTGATCGGCCGGCCCAAGCCGACCGCCATCCGCGTCGCCGGCGAGGAGAAGATGCGCCAAGCTTTTGTCGACGCCGCGGTCGCGGCCGTGGACCATTGCCTGCCGTTGAGCTTTTCACCGGCGCTGGCTGAAGGCATCCCGGGCAAGGTGTTCACTCTGCAATTCAACTCGCCCAAACAAGAACAGGCTGCACCGCGAGTGAAGGCTTCGCCTTGATCTTTTCCGACAACCGGATTCCACTTTTCGGGACCTAATGCATGTCGCGCAAAAGCGTGCAGCGGTTTTGCGACAACGACATGCATTAGACAAGAACCTAAGCGCGTCGCATGACGCCCGGTCGACCGCGATGCGCTTTAGTGGCGCCTTCGTCTCGCCTCGACATGTCGCGCCAGTTCCGGCACCTCGAAGACATAGTCGCTCCAAGCCGATTCCGGTATCTGGCCGGCGAGATAGCACTCCAGCAAAAGCCTCTGCTCGTGGTCGAGTGGCCTCGGTGCGCGTTCATGGTCCAACCAAAGTGAATGGAACAGATTCCTGGTCAGGTCCGCGACAGTGAAGTGGATCGACATTTGCGGTCTCCTCCTTTGGCCGCTCAACGCCGATCCCAGGGCTAAGGTTTCAGCGACGGCCGGCCGGTAACGCCGGATTGATCGCGATGCCGAACCCGCCGCGCGCATCAAACTTCGCCGTGGCGGGCGTCCGCCGGCGTTGCTGCCGGTTCGTCTCAATCTTGAAATAAAAATGTAATATTGAATTTACACGAGTGGATCTAATACACTAGAGCTAAAGTCTCTGGTGGCGGTTTGATCTACTTCAATTAGGAAAAACTGATTTAGCTAGTACTTATCCATAGTCGACAAAGAAATCCTGTTCTCGGTGCAACAAGGATAATGGTCGTTCCAATGACACGCTTCTGGCCCCTCACGATTCTGATGCTGGTGTCGGCAATAGCCGTTGCGCTCGGCACATCCTTCTCCTACGCGGATAGCTGCGGTGCCATCAGGAGCCAATTGCTTTCGGCGGGGCGCAGCGGCGGGACCAGCCCCGAGCTTGCCCAACTGCGCCGGCAACTCGCCGCGATTCAAAAGCTTGAGAGACAACGCAGATGCGCAGCGAAAACCGCCGGCTTCTTCTTCAATCCCTGCGCCGACCTGGTCAGCAGCAAGGCGGAGGTGCAACGGCAGATCGCCAGACTGTCGAATTCGAGCAGGGACACGTCCGGACTGAAGGCCAGGTTTGTCGCGCTGGGCTGCGCCGCCCCCGCTGCCAAGAAACAGCCGGCGCAGCAACGCCCGGCACCCAAGGCCCAGTCCGCAGGCACAACAATTGGCGGCAATCGGATGCTGTTTTGCGTTCGCTTGTCGGACGGATATTTCTTCCCCGCGCCAAAATCGCAGTTCGCCAAGAGCGACGATCTGAAGGAAACGGTCGATCAGTGTCGCTACATCTGCGACGATGCCGGCGTCGACCTCTATATGCTGAGCGACGCCACTCGCGAGACCGAGGAGATGGTCGCGCTCGAGTCGGGAAAACCCTATGTGGAGCTACCTGCCGCGTTCCGGTACCGCGACGACGCGAACTTCAAGGCCTGTGACGTCAAGCGCTATTACCAGCGCGTTGCCGAACTCAGGGCACGAACCGTGACACCGGCCAACATGAGCAACGCCATCATTCCGTTGCCGACCGCAAAGCCGGATCTTGGCGTCGTCGCGGAAATTCCTGAATCCGGGATCGAAACTGCCGGTGCGGCTCTCGCAGGGGCAAAAACGTCGGTTTTCGAGGTGCCAGGGACTGCCCAGCATCAGTCGATCGAGAAAGCGATCGGCGCGCGGCCGGTGAGAGTGGTCGGGCCGGCCTTTTTCCCGGCGGACTGACCAGGGCGGGCGATGTTCCGAGACGGCTGGCCGGATAGCCGCTTCAAGGCCTGGAGCCGTGCGCATCGACCGACGTCGGCTGGTTATTCGCAGACCATGCGGGCCCGTTTACCGGGCTCGCTGACATTCTTGCAAGTTAGCGGCTTCGTCGGCTCCGGCGACAGCATGGGCGGGTTGTTGGTGACCCTCCTCCGAGGCGTTGCAACGGAAGCCGCGCTCCTGCGCACCGCCGGCCTTTTCGGCGTTTGCGGCGCCACTGGAAAGACGTCGGTCTCCAGTTGCGACTGTTCGGCTTGCGCCTGCGGCGAAGGCCTGTCCCAGAAACGGCGAACATCGAGCGGCTTGGGAATGATGACGGTGCCGTCATAGCTGCGCGCGCAGCCGCTTCCCAGAGGCAGCGCCAGGCACAGGAAGACAGGCAGAATCCGTCGAGACATCAGCAATACCCCTGCAAGCTTATAACGCTGCTTCGGCCTAACCGACAACCGGCGGAATAGGGCGAAGGGAGTAGATACCGTGAAGTAGAAGTCGTCGCACTTCCAGTGGAAGGCGTTGCTCGAAGATCGAGCGCCGGGTCGGGCGCGGATGGAGGTCCAGCGCGAGTTAGAACCTTGCGATTCGTCAACGCTTCCAGCGTAAGGCCATGGTGCGATCGCACCATACCAAAGCCGCGCTCAGTGGCGACAATGGGATATTCGAAGTTCCGCTCCTCCAGTTACGGGCGGGAGCAGCGACCGCCGGCAAGAAACAGGGTCAGATTTACCCCAACGGACCTGTTTCGGCGATGGCGCGGCCATGACACGTTCTGGCTGCATGCAACGCGCTCCCGTCCGGCTTTTTTCTTTTAAAGCCGGTGGCTGCGATCGCCGAGCAGACGATGCCGGCCGGAATTCACGCAAGCTGCTGATTCCAGCGGCAAACCGCGGCCCATGCCGACAAAAGCCCGCGGCCGCTCCTTCTTAACCCGGCTGGACGTCGTTACCGGAGCGACATGAAACTGTCATGCGACTGTAATAATCGGGGGCTATTGGCCTCAGCGGGCGCCGGAGGAATGGCGCCGAGAGACCATATTCCGAACAGGAGCAGGCCACATGAGACATTTCATCCGCTCGGCGGCCGTTGCGATTGCAATGGCTGCGGCGACGACCACCCTCACCCTGTCCGCCGCGCTCGCCGCGGACATCTCCGGCGCCGGCGCCACCTTCCCCTACCCGATCTATGCGAAGTGGGCCGACACCTACAAGAAAGACACCGGCGTTGGCCTTAACTACCAGTCGATCGGTTCCGGCGGCGGCATCAAGCAGATCAAGGCCAAGACCGTTACCTTCGGCGCTTCGGATGCGCCGCTCAAGGGCGACGAGCTTGAAGCGTCCGGACTGGCTCAGTTCCCGATGGTGATGGGCGGCATCGTTCCCGTCGTCAATCTCGAAGGCATCAAGCCGGGCGAGTTGGTTCTCGACGGCCCGACGCTGGCCGACATCTTCCTCGGCAAGATCACGAGCTGGGATGACGAAGCGATCAAGAAGCTTAATCCCGACGTCAAGCTGCCTTCGCAGGCGATCGCGGTCGTTCACCGTTCCGATGGTTCGGGCACGACGTTCAACTTCACCTATTACCTCGGCGACGTCAGCGCGGACTGGAAAGAAAAGGTTGGCGTCGACAAGGCCGTGGAATGGCCGGTCGGCATCGGCGCCAAGGGCAATGAGGGCGTTGCCAACAATGTCTCCCAGACCGGCGGCGCGATCGGTTATGTCGAATATGCCTACGCCAAGCAGAACAAGCTCACCCACACCGATATGATCAACAAGGACGGCAAGAAGGTCGAGCCCACCGCGGCGGCGTTCTCGGCGGCAGCGGCCAATGCCGACTGGAGCTCGCAGCCGGGCTATGGCGTCATCCTCGCCAACGAGCCGGGCGCCGAGTCCTGGCCGATGACGGCGGCAACGTGGATCCTGCTCTACAAGAAGCCGGATGATGCGGCGACCACCGGCGAAGCGCTCAAATTCTTCGCCTGGGCATACGACAAGGGCGACGAGATGGCCGGCGAGCTGGACTACGTTCCGATGCCCGACAAGGTGGTTGAGAGCGTCAAGGCCATGTGGGCCAAGGAAGTCGTCGGCGACGACGGCAAGCCGCTCTACTCGGCTATGTAATCTCCTCCAGGGAGGACGTCGATGGCGCCCTCCCTGTTGCCTTTAATCGCGAGGACCCAATGACCATCGCTTCCGATGCCATGCCATCATCTGCAGCAGCCCGGGCCAGGGAAGCTACGGTGCGGCGCTTCGCGCTCACAGATGCCATATTCCGCGGACTTACCCGCGCTTCCGCAATTCTTGTGCTGGTCATCCTCGGCGGTGTCGCGATCTCGCTGTTTGCCGGCTCATGGCAGGCGCTGTCGTCGTTCGGTTTTTCTTTCCTGACGACTGAGAGCTGGAATCCTGTTACGGAAAAATTTGGCGCACTGGCGCCGATCTACGGCACGCTGGTGACGGCGGCCATTGCCATCCTGATCGCGGTTCCGATCGGCATCGGCATTGCAGTCTTTCTCACCGAGCTCTGCCCGCGCCCGCTCAGGCGCCCGATCGGCATAGCGGTCGAGCTGTTGGCCGGCATTCCTTCGATCATCTACGGCATCTGGGGCCTGTTCGTGTTCGCGCCGTTCCTGCAGACGACGATACAGCCCTTCATCATCAACATCTTCCACGGCGTGCCGGGACTATCCAGCCTTTTCGCCGGCCCTCCTTACGGCATCGGCCTTCTGACCTCGGCGCTGATCCTCGCCATCATGGTGCTGCCCTTCATCACCTCGATCACCAAGGACGTCTTCGATACGGTGCCGGCGGTGCTGAAGGAATCGGCCTATGGCATCGGTTGCACGACCTGGGAAGTGACCCGGCGCGTGGTCATTCCCTATACCCGCATCGGTATCATGGGCGGCGTCATGCTTGGCCTCGGCCGGGCACTCGGCGAAACCATGGCGGTGACTTTCGTCATCGGCAACGCACATCGCATCAGTGCCTCCCTGTTCGCGCCGGGCACGACGATCTCGGCGACCATCGCCAATGAATTCACCGAGGCCGACGGCGACCTCTACACCTCCTCGCTGGTTTCGCTCGGCCTGATCCTCTTCGTCATCACCTTCCTGATCCTCGCCGCCGCCCGCTATATGCTGATGCGGATCGACGCCCGTACGGGAGCCTGACCGATGTCGACATCCTCATCGCTCCACAGCCGCCGCAAAGCCAGGAATTCGGTGATGATGGCGCTTTGCGTCGTCGCCGCCGGCATCGGGCTTGCCTGGCTGGCGCTCATTCTCGGCGCGTTGGTCTATAAGGGCACAGCCGGGCTTTCGCTCGCGGTCTTCACCGAGATGACGCCACCACCGGGCGAGGCCGGCGGCTTGCTCAATGCCATCACGGGCAGCCTGCTGATGACGATCATCGCCGTTGTCGTCGGCACGCCGATCGGCGTGCTGGCGGGAACCTACATGGCCGAGTATGGACGCTTTTCGCGCATCACCACCGTCGTCCGCTTCATCAACGACATCCTGTTGTCGGCGCCGTCGATCATCATAGGCTTGTTTGTCTATGAGCTGATGGTGCGGCCAATGGGACATTTCTCGGCCATTGCCGGCGCCGTTGCGCTTGCCATCCTGGTCATTCCGGTGGTCGTGCGCACCACTGAAGACATGCTCAACCTGGTGCCGAACGCGTTGCGTGAAGCCGGTGCCGCGATCGGCGCGCCGCGCTGGGTGGTGATCCGTTCGGTCGCCTACCGCGCCGCATTGTCCGGCATCGTCACCGGCATATTGCTGGCGATAGCACGCATTTCCGGCGAGACGGCGCCGCTGCTCTTCACCGCGCTCAACAACCAGTTCTGGAGCAGCAATATCAACGCGCCGATGGCCAGCCTGCCGGTGACCATCTTCCAGTTCGCTCTCAGCCCTTACGAGGAATGGCAGCAACTGGCGTGGACCGGCGCACTCATAATCACCCTGACGGTTCTGGGCTTGAGCATCCTCGCCCGCAGCCTTACCGGACGCAGAGAGGACAGATGACACAGATGTTGTCCCCAGACATGACGATGGCCGAAACGGTCGCCGAGAAGACGAAGATCGAGGTCAAGAATCTCAACTTCTACTACGGCCAGAGCAAGGCGCTGAAGGACATCAGCCTGTCGCTGCCTGAGCGCAGTGTCACGGCCTTCATCGGCCCTTCGGGCTGCGGGAAATCGACGCTGCTGCGTGTATTCAACCGCATCTATGAGCTCTACCCAAAACAGACGGCCGAGGGCCAGGTGCTGCTCGACGGCAAGAACATTCTCGACCGGTCGCAGGATCTCAACCTCCTCAGGACCAAGATCGGCATGGTGTTCCAGAAGCCGACGCCGTTCCCGATGTCGATCTACGAGAACATCGCCTTCGGCGTCAGGCTCTACGAGAACCTCGGCAAGTCCGAGATGGACGGCCGCGTCGAACAGGCGTTGAAGCGCGCCGCGCTGTGGAGCGAGGTCAAGGACAAGCTCAACGCCAGCGGCTTGAGCCTATCCGGCGGCCAGCAGCAGCGGCTCTGTATCGCCCGCACCGTGGCCGTGAAGCCGGAAGTCATTCTGCTCGACGAACCGGCTTCGGCCCTCGACCCGCTGTCGACTGCCAAGATCGAGGAACTGATCGACGAATTGCAAGCCGACTACACGATCGTCATCGTCACCCACAACATGCAGCAGGCGGCGCGCGTGTCGCGCCAGACGGCCTTCATGTATCTGGGTGAACTGGTCGAGTTCGACCGGACCGAGAAGATCTTCACGTCGCCCCGCGAGAAGCGCACGCAGGACTACATCACTGGCCGCTTCGGCTGAGCCGTTCCGATCATGCATATGAGGACAGGACCATGGGCGAACACACAGTCGCTTCTTTCGACGAGGATCTCGAGCAGATCAGCAAGCTGATCCGCGACATGGCCGACCTCGCCGGTTCGATGGTCGGCGGGGCGACCAAGGCGCTGTTGAATTCCGACAACGTGCTGGCGCAACGCGTCGTTTCCGACGACGCCATCATGGATGCGCGTCAACGCGAACTGGACGACCGCGCCATCACCCTGATCGCCAAACGCCAGCCGATGGCCCACGATCTTCGCCATGTGGTCGGAGCGATCCGCATGGCGGGCGACCTCGAACGCATCGGCGACCTTGCCAAGAATATCGCCAAGCGCGTGAGTGCGGTCGGCCTCAGCGCCACGCCGCGGGACCTGTCGCATTCCATCGACGCGATGGCGCAGCTGGTTCTCATCCAGGTGCAGGGTGTCATCGAGGAATATGCTGCAGGCGATGCGGCCGCGTTGGCCAAGCTTCGTGCCGCCGACGAGCGCATCGACGTTAAATACACGTCCGTGTTCCGCGAGCTGTTGACCTACATGATGGAAGATCCGCGCAACATCACCGCTTGCACGCACCTGCTGTTCTGCGCCAAGAATCTGGAGCGGATCGGCGACCATGTCACCAACATCGCCGAAAATGCGTATTATGTGCTGACCGGCGAGCAATTGCCGGTCAATCGTCCGAAGCAGGACGAAACGACAATGTCCGCACCGGTGACATGATGGGGGTGCCCAGCCGATGATCGCACCACGCATAATGGTGGTGGAGGACGAGGAGCCGTTGGGTGTGCTGCTCCGCTACAATCTCGAATCCGAAGGCTACCAGGTCGAGGTGGTGACACGCGGCGACGAAGCCGAGATCCGTTTGCAGGAGAATGTGCCCGACCTTTTGGTGCTCGACTGGATGATACCAGCGGTTTCCGGCATCGAGCTCTGTCGTCGGTTGCGGGTGCGCCCCGAAACCGAGCGGCTGCCGATCATCATGCTGACCGCGCGCGGCGAGGAGAGCGACCGGGTGCGCGGTCTTTCGACCGGCGCCGACGACTATCTGGTCAAGCCGTTTTCGACACCGGAATTCATGGCCAGGGTCAAGGCGCTGCTGCGGCGCGCCAAGCCGGAAGTGCTGTCCAGCGTGCTGAAGGTCGGCGACATCGTGCTCGATCGCGAATCGCACAGGGTCTATCGCAAGAAGAGCGAAATCAGGCTCGGGCCGACCGAATTCCGGCTGCTCGAGTTCATGATGCGGCATCCGGGCCGTGTCTTCTCGCGCAGCCAGTTACTCGATAATGTCTGGGGGGAGACAATCTACATCGACGAACGCACCGTCGACGTGCATGTCGGGCGGCTGCGCAAAGCCGTCAACAACGGCCGGATGCCGGATGTCATCCGCACCATCCGCGGCGCCGGCTATGCGATCAGGGAAGATTGACCCGCCTGGTCAGGCTACGTTCTTTCTGACGCTGGGCCTCATTTGCGCGCCCGGCGCGAAAATCTCCTGGTCGACGAAGCTTAACGCCCGCATCGCGCAGCCTTCGCGGATCAGAGGCAATTCGTTCGGCTCTGTATCGAAGGAGATCGAGCCTGAATGCTGGCCGCCGGCGGTCTGGGCGATTGCCTTCCGCAAGGCCGGCTCGATCAGATCGAAGGCGGCGGCACTGGCGCCGACCATCGCGACCGGTGCCGGATCGATCAGCGCGAACAGCGAGCCGAGACCGAAACCCAGCGCTTCGCCGGCCTTGCGGTAGGCCTCGCGTTCCGGCCCATCTTTCTCGCGCGCCCGGGCCGCCAGTGCGCGCATGTCGGCGTCGCTGACGTCGGCGACCGGTTCGCTGTCTTCGCTCATCTGCCTGGCGTTGCGCCAGATGGCGTAGTTGCCGGCATACGCCTCGATGCAGCCGCGCCGCCCGCAACGGCAGAGCGCGCCGCCCGGACGATGGATCATGTGGCCAAATTCGCCGCCCGAGGAATGCGTCCCGGTGAACAGTTCGCCCTTCAGCACCAGCCCCATGCCGATGCCATGCGAAAGCAGGATGGCGATGAAGTCATCGCGATAGCGATCCGGATTGCGCCAGCGCAAAGCCACCGCCATCATGTTGCAGTCGTTCTCCACCGTTGCCGGGATGCCGAATTCGTCCTCCAGCATGTCGGCAAAGGCGATGTCGGTCTGCGGCGTGATCGGCGACCACAGCATGGCGCGTGCAGGGGAGTCGGTAATGCCCTGAATCGCCAGGGCGATGCGGGCGACACTGCGGACGTCAAGATCTGGATCCTGCAGCCGGCGCCGGACGATGGCCATGCATTCACGGATCAGCTCGTCGCGCGGCATAGTCAGCGTGTCCAGCCGGCGCTGTTCCTCGGCGACCACCTGTCCCGTGTAGTCGATAATGGCGGCCGAAAGGAAATTCAGCGACAACACCACGGTCAGCACCGCCGCCGCTTCCGGGTTGAGGGCGAGGCCGACTTGCGGACGACCGCGTTTCAACGAAACGGGCTCACTTGGCTTGCTCTCGGCGAGGATGCCTTCCCGTATCAGGTCGGAAGAAATCGCCGATATGGTCGAATGACTGAGGCCGGTGGTAGCTGCGATCTCAGTACGCGATGGCTGGCCGGCCCGGCGCACCGCCGAGATCACCATCGCCCGGTTGCGCCGGCGCAAATCGTCATGGCGGATTCCGACCGACATTGTTTTGCTTTCCTCCCGGTTGCCGCGGCCGCTCATGAACCGGAAGCCGTCGGTAATGTCCGACAAATAGTGTCGGATGAGGCAAATAGTGTCAGATGCAGGTGGCGCTGTCATCGTTTATTCCGACGCTCGAAAAAACTCGCAGAGTCATCAAAATCCATCAGAATCGATGTTGACAGCAGCCGGAGATCGGACCAGTATTTTTTCGAGGCTCGAAAAAATTAGAGCTTCTAAGCTGGTCTTTGAGCCAATTGGTCACGCCGTACGCGGCGCAGGGAGGATATGATGAAGAAATTCACGACCGCCATTCTGGCGGGTGTCGCCATGACGCTGGCGCTGGCGTCGGTGGCGCAGGCTAAAGACAAGGTCATCGGCGTTTCCTGGTCGAACTTCCAGGAAGAGCGCTGGAAGACCGACGAGGCCGCAATGAAGGCGGCCATCGAGGCCGCAGGCGACAAGTATATTTCCGCCGACGCACAGTCCAACCCCGGCAAGCAGCTCACCGACGTCGAGAGCCTGATCTCGCAGGGCGCCAACGCACTGATCATCCTGGCGCAGGACGCCTCGGCCATCGGGCCGGCCGTGCAAAAGGCGCTGGACGAAGGTATTCCGGTTGTCGGCTACGACCGGCTGATCGAGAACAAGGACGTCTTTTACCTGACCTTCGACAACAAGGAAGTCGGCCGCATGCAGGCCCGGGAAGTCTTCAAGGTGAAGCCGGAAGGCAACTACGTCTTCATCAAGGGTTCGGGTTCCGATCCGAATGCCGATTTCCTGTTTGCCGGTTCGATGGAGGTGCTGAAGGCGGCAATAGACAGCGGCAAGATCAAGAATGTTGGCGAGGCCTATACCGACGGCTGGCTGCCGGCCAACGCTCAGAAGAACATGGAACAGTTCCTGACCGCCAACGACAACAAGGTCGATGCCGTGGTCGCGGCCAATGACGGCACTGCCGGCGGCGTCGTCGCCGCGCTGACAGCGCAAGGGCTGGCCGGATCGGTTCCGGTTTCGGGCCAGGACGGCGACCACGCCGCGCTGAACCGCATCGCGCTCGGCACACAGACCGTGTCGGTGTGGAAGGATGCGCGCGAGCTCGGCAAGAATGCCGCCGAGATCGCCTCGCAACTGGCCGACGGCAAGCAGATGACCGACATTGCCGGCGTGAAGGATTTCACCACGCCCGGCGGCAATGCCGTCAAGTCGCTGTTCCTGACCCCGGTCGCCATCACCAAGGACAACCTCAACGTCGTCATCGACGCCGGCTGGATCAAGAAAGAAGAGGTCTGCGCCGGCGTGACGGCTGGCACTGTTGCAGTCTGCAACTGAGCCGACGTTTCCGAGAAGTCCGAACGCCGCGGCCGCTCGCCGCGGCGTTTTTCAACAAGAGTTGTTTTTCCGCTTCCGGCGGATAACTTCTAGGCTGCTTCCGGCATCCGCGACAGACGGCAACCCGGCGGGAGAAACATCATGACCGACACGACGTCCAACACGCCGGTCGACAACACGGCAGACCGGGCACGGGAATCCGAGCTCGGCATCGTTGCCCGATTTCTCAAGGCAACCGAACTCGACACGCGCATGCTCGGCATGGTCGGCGCGCTGCTGGTCATCTGGGTCGGCCTGCATGTCGTTTCCAGCGTACGGCTCGGCGTCAATCCGTTCGACTTCGACAGCCGGACCTTCCTGACGCCACGCAATCTCTGGAACCTGTCGGTGCAGACTTCCGCCGTGGCCATAATGGCTGCCGGAATGGTGCTGGTTATCGTCATGCGCAATATCGACCTGTCGGTCGGTTCCGCCGAAGGCCTGATCGGCGTGGTCATGGGCTTTGCGCAGGTGCATTTCCTGGTGCGAATGATCGGTCTGCAATTAGGCAATCCCTGGATCTGGATCCTGGCACTGGCCATCGGCCTGGCGCTTGGCCTTCTGATCGGAGCGTTCCAGGGATACATCATCGCTTATCTCGAGGTGCCGGCCTTCATCGTGACGCTGGGCGGCCTTCTGGTCTGGCGGGGTGCCGCATGGTGGGTCGCCAGCGGTCAGACGATTGCGCCGCTTGATGCCACTTTCCAGCTGATGGGCGGTGGGCCGGCGGGTTCGATCGGCGCGCGATGGAGCTGGATCGTCGGAATTGTCGCGTGCCTGGCGGTTGTGTTCATGCTGCTCAACGGGCGGGTGCAGCGCAAGCGGTTCCGCTTTCCGTTGCGCCCGATCTGGGCCGAGACGTTCCTCGGTGTCCTCACCTGCGCTGTCATCATGGGCGCCATATGGCTTGCCAATTCCTATCCTTGGCCGGTCGGCATCGTGAACAGATATGCGGCGGCCAACAATATAACGGTTCCCGAAGGCGGGCTGTTCATCGCCCATGGCATCGCCATACCCGTGCTGATGGCTGTAGCCGTAGGGCTGATCATGACCTTCATCGCCAAGCGTACCCGTTTCGGCCGCTATGTCTTCGCCATCGGCGGCAATCCGGAAGCAGCCAACCTTGCCGGTATCAACACGCGCTGGGTGACCATGAAGGTGTTCATGATCATGGGCGTGCTGGCGACGATCGCCGCGGCGATCTCGTCAGCCAGGCAGAACTCGTCGACCAATGCGCTGGGCACGCTGGACGAGCTCCTGGTCATCGCGGCGGCGGTGATCGGCGGCACGTCGCTCGCCGGCGGCTCCGGCACAGTGCTCGGCGCCATGCTCGGCGCGCTTTTGATGCAGTCGCTGCAGTCCGGCATGGTGCTGCTCGGCATCGATTCGCCGCTGCAGAGCATCGTTGTCGGAGCCGTGCTGGTGGTCGCGGTGTGGCTCGATACCGTCTATCGCAAACGGGTCTGAGCATGATCCCGCAAGGTGGAAACCGGTTTTCGTACAACTTGGTGCTCAAGCAGGATCTATAGGGAGGAAGGACGAGCATGGCAGACAAATCCGCTCCCACGCCGCTGATCGACATGCGCAACATCTCCATCGCTTTCGGCGGCATTCGCGCTGTCGACGATGCCTCTGTCGACCTTTTCCCGGGCGAGGTGATGGCTTTGCTCGGTCACAACGGTGCCGGCAAATCGACGTTGATAAAAATCCTGTCCGGCGCCTACAAGCGCGATGCGGGCCAGATTTTCGTCAACGGCGAGGAGGCTTCGATCTCCAATCCCCGCGACGCCAAGAAGTACGGCGTCGAGACGATCTACCAGACGCTGGCGCTGGCCGACAATGTCGATGCGGCCGCCAACCTGTTTCTCGGCCGCGAGCTGATGACCGGCTGGGGTACGCTAGACGACGTCGCCATGGAGGCCGAGGCGCGCAAGGTGATGGGCAGGCTCAATCCGCGTTTCCAACGCTTCAAGGAGCCGGTGGTAAAGCTTTCGGGCGGCCAACGGCAGTCGGTGGCGATCGCCCGCGCCATCCTGTTCAATGCTCGCATCCTGATCATGGACGAGCCGACGGCGGCACTCGGGCCGCAAGAGACGGCGCAGGTCGGCGAACTGGTCAGGCAGCTCAAGGCCGACGGCATCGGCATCTTCCTGATCAGCCATGATATTCACGACGTGTTCGAGCTTGCCGACCGTGTCTGCGTCATGAAGAACGGTCGGGTTGTCGGAACGGCGCGCACAACCGACGTCACCCAGGACGAGGTGCTCGGCATGATCATCCTCGGCAAGTGCCCACCCGGCGCCATTCCGGGGCCGGGCGCGCTGAAGATCGCCGCATGAACGAGAATTAGCCGGCTAATCACACGCCGCCAAAATGTGCCAGCCGTCACCATGCTTTGGCCTCGCCATTGTGTTGGCGTCAGGACTTGCCCATAAAGATGCCGAACCGTCCACGGGACGTATCAGCAATTGAAGAAGCTTTTTCCGACCGTCGCTTTTATCGCCGTCGCGCTGATCAGCCTGACGATGGCGGGTTTTGCCTATTTTGCCACCCAGGAGGCGGCCCGCATTAAATTCGAGGCGACGGCAGACGACGCGCTTAACCGGATCGAAAGCCGCATCGACCTGGACCTGTCGCTGCTGCGTTCGACCCGGGCGCTGTTCGACGCACGCAATGGCGGTATCTCGCAGGGCGAGTTCAAGGCTTTCTTCAACGCGCTCGACGTCGACAATAATTTCGCCGGCCTGCGCGGCATCGGTTTCCTCCGCCTGGCGAAAACTGGCAACGAGGCGGCGGTCGAGCGCGACATCCTGCACGATCACGGCGCAAGCCATCCGATCTATCCCGACACGAACTTACCGTGGCGTACGCCCATCGTGCTGTTCGAACCGCTGGATCCGTCCAACAAATCCAGCATCGGCTACGACATGTTCACCGGGCCGGCGCGGCGCGAGGCGATCGAAAAGGCGATGGCCGACGACCAGCAGCACGCCAGCGGGCTCGTGCAGCTCGGCAAGGATACGGGTGCCGCGCAGACCTTTACCGGGTTCCTCGTCTTCGTCCGGCTCAATGTCGAAACCGCGCCGGACGCCGTGAACGCGACGAGATCCTCGACTGCCGGCTTCCTTTATGCGGCCTTCCGCGCCCGTGATCTGTTCCAGGCTGCGCTCAGCCGGGCACCATTGCTGCCGGTCAACACCGAGATCTATGACGGCACGGTGGACAGCGACAACCTGCTGTTCCAATCGGAAACGCCGCCTGTTTCGAGCCTCGGCGACAGGCTGCTGGTCACCCGCAAGATCACCGTCGCCGGCCGGCCGTGGGTCGTCCTGTTCAGGCCGACAAGTGCTTTCTCGCAACCTTCCTCGCGCGCCATCCCGGTGATGCTCGGATTGTTCGGACTGCTGCTTGCGGGCGCCATCGCGCTGGTGGCCCGCTATCAGGAGCGGGCCTATGAGGCGGTCTCGCTGCTTCACGAAACGACCGAAAAGAGCCTGCTGGAAAAAGATCTGATGCTGCAGGAGATGAAGCATCGCATCAAGAACTCGATCACGCGGGTGCTGGCAATCGCGCGCCAGACAGCATCGCACACCACCGACGTCCAGGAATTCTCGGCTTCTTTCTCGGCCCGGCTGCAGGCGATGGCGGCTTCCCAGGACATGCTGACGCGCTCACGCTGGCAGAAAGCCGATCTCGGCGACCTGCTGCGCATCGAGCTAGGCCAGGTGTTCGGCAGTGAGCTTCCTGAAGGGCTGCTGTCGGGACCGCAGGTTCTTCTCGATGAAAAGACGACGCAGGCACTCGGCCTCGTCTTTCACGAACTGGCGACGAATGCGCTGAAGCATGGCGAAGCCGGCAATTCAGTCGGTGCGCTGAAGGTCGACTGGTCGCTCGAAGCCCGTAGCGGCACCCGGACATTGGCTCTCAACTGGCGCGAGGCCGGTCAGAAGAAGCTCGAGACACCGGCAAAGAGCGGTTTTGGCACCAGACTGATCGATCTCAACGTCACGCGCGAATTGCGTGGCACAATCAGGCGCGATTTTCGCGAAGATGGCTTGAACGTGGAAATCAAGGTTCCGCTGCCGGCCTGAAACGCCGTCTCGTGGGCCGCATCGCAACAGCGCTTTAAAGAGCAAACGCGGAGACAGGTGGCCTGCCTCCGCGTTTGCTGTCCGCCTGGAGCTCGAAACTAGTTGCAGCGAGCTGTGTAAATCCGGCCGTGACGATCTCTGTATTGGCAGTAGCCATTTTGCAGACGGCGAACGAGCAGACCGCCAATCGCACCAGCGCCGGCGCCGATCAAAGCGCCCTTGCCGCCGCCGACAGCGCCACCAATGAGCGCGCCGCCCACAGTGCCGATACCCACGTTCTCTTCCGTGGTGGTGCAGCCGCTGACCGCAACCACGGCAACCATGGCAATAATCATCTTCCGCATGGAGTCATCCTCACTTTTGTCCTCACTTTAATAAGCTCCAGCCGCCATTTAGCATGAAAGTACGGCCTTTGCCCGCACGATTTCATTGTTGATTAAGATAGTCTTTTTCGGGGCGTGCGCCGTTCGATGCTACCACGAACCCGGAAATCTCCAAGGACGCATCGAGCGTGCCGTTGGGGCGCACGTTCCAGACGATCCTGTCATGGTCGTTCTCGAGCGCCGGATCGACGGCAAGGCATCTGGCGCCGACATGTTGGGCCTGGTCCTGCAGGTCAGCGACCGCGAACGGGCACGGCCGAGCACTCGGGCAGTGGTTTCAAAGCGATCAAGCAGAGGCGAGTTCGATTCAGATCAGTTGGGACGCGGCGGTCAGGACGATCGCGGCCATAAGCGCGACGGCGGCGAAGCGGAGGGGCGAAGCACGAGGCGCGGGCGTTGCGGGCGCGTCGGGATCCTGAAAACCGCCCATCGAGACGCGAGCGGCCTGTTCCAGTCTGTTCACGTCTGCAGCCGTCAACGCCCATTCCCTTCACTTTGTGCCAAACTCAATCCGGCGGATCGGCACGTTCGCACAGGATCGGACTTTATGGTGAACAGTCGGTTAAAGATGGCGATGCGCAGCAAGCCTTCGCGCGGCGACCGCCGCTCGTTAATCCGTCTCGAAATTACCGTGAGGAACGACAAGGCGGTATTCGAGGCGGTTCCCGGTGATCTCAAGGGTCGCCGTTCCATTCAATGAAGTGGGCACGACGCGTTCGAGCGCGACGCTGCCAAAACGCTTCTCACTGCGCTGATTGTCGTTGGCTCCGATCACTTCGGCCCATGTCAGCGACAGCGCAGGCTCGCCAGCGGAAGCTGCCGTCAGATCGGCCGTCACCTCGACGAAACCGTCGCTGCGCGACAGTGCGCCATAGCTGACCGAATTGACGGCGAGCTCATGCATGGCCAAGCCGATGTGCAAGGCGGCATTGGGGTTGAGATATGGATTTGCGCCGCGGAAACGTAGGCTGTGCAAGGGATCCGCGCCGTACCTGCCGACCTGACCGGAAACCAGCTCGCGCAGCGCCGCTCCCCGCCAGTTGGATGACGTAACCAAATCCTGCGAGGAGGCCAGCGACTGCAATCGGCCCCGGAAGCGCGTCAGGAAATCGTCAATGCTGCCGGAATAACGGCCCGTCTGGGTGGCGATGCTCTGGATGATGGCCAAAAGGTTCTTGGAGCGATGACTGACTTCGCGCAGCAGCGCCTTCAACGTCTGCTCCCGGCGTTTCTGCTCGGTTGTTTCGACCATGGTGGTCACGACGCCCTGCACCGCGCCGGTCTCGCTGCGGTCGGCGTCTATCCACACCTGAAACCAGCGGGCGCCGTCATCGGCCGGCACGCTGAGCTCAAGATGTTGAGGATTGCCGGAGACGATGACGTCGTGCTTGGCGGCGCCGATACGCTCTGCCTGCGCCGGCGGCAAGATGCCGTTGTTGTCGGAGGCATCGGAAGTCCAGGGCGCGCGCATGTTGCGCGCCCACACCGTCTTCATCTCGCGATCCTGGTACAGGACGGAAATCCCGGCATTGTGCAGTGCATGGAGAAGGGCCCGACCAAGCTGCATCCCGCTTTCGGCGGGATGCAAAGCGATGATCTCATCACTCTGGCCGCGGTCTTTCATTTTTCCGACTCTGGAACGCATCGGTCAATTTGCTCAACCCATGTCGGGCTGAACGGTTCGCGGAAAAATGGGTTCCAAAAGGAGGAGGTTCGTATCAAACCTTAAAAAGCGGTCCGCCGAGCGGCATCCCGTTGGAGGACACTGCCCGGCGGTGGCTGGAAACCGTTTGAGGGGTGCGGCTTCCAGTGTTCGCTTGAATGGCCGCTTGGCATTCACGCTCGTCTGATCAGGCCGGCAATAAGCGATATGATCAGGAAGGCGAGAAAGATGAAGAACAATATCTGCGCTATGCCGGCCGAGGTGCCAGCGATGCCGCCGAAACCAAGCGCACCGGCGATGATCGCCACGACGAGAAATACGAGCGCCCAGTAAAGCATGATCGATCTCCTTCCAATGCTGCGGTGAAAACGTGATTCGCCTCCGTTTGTTCCACCATTTTCCGAAAAAGACGATGCTGAAAATCTTCAGGGCCCGAATTGCCGCGGTGTGTGGAAAGGTCCAGTTGGTTGCCCCAGTTGGTTGCCAGTGAATTGAGCCGGCGCCACGCCCATCTGATCCGAGAGAGCGGCTGTCTCGGCGGCCGCAGTTCGGCCGTCCGCTGTTTCATGCCGCGGCTTTCGCGTGCCGGTCAAAGAACAGGGCCTGGCTGATAAGAGCCTTGACCATGTCCGGATTGAACGGCTTGGTAACCAGGAAAGCCGGTTCCGGCCGCTCGCCGGTGAGCAGGCGCTCGGGAAAGGCGGTGATGAAGATCACCGGTACCGAGGTCGACGACAGGATCTCATTCACGGCCGCTATGCCCGAACTTCCGTCGGCAAGCTGGATATCGGCAAGCACCATCTTTGGCCGCGCCTTGCCGAACATCGCCACCGCCTCGGCGTGGGTGCGCGCCGTTCCGACGACGCGGTGGCCGAGGCTTTCGACCATTTCCTCGATGTCCATGGCGATCAGCGGCTCATCCTCGATGATCAGCACGTCGGTTGCCACCTGACGGGAGATCTCGTTGCTCGCCTGCGCGAGGAGTTCGGAGAATTCCTGTTCGTCTACGTCGAGAATCTCCGCCGCCTCGTCTTCGCTGAAGCCTTCGACCGCCACCAGCAGAAAGGCTTGGCGGGGGCGAGGCGCAATTGCATTCAGATTGGCCGCGGCACGCTGTTCCCATGCCGACTGGGCATGCTCCTGCGGAACGCGAATGGCCACTGAGGTGAAGAGCTTGGCAAAGACCTTGTAGAGCGCGATGCGGTCGTTCGATGCGTTCGGAAAGATGTCGACATCGGCAATGATGGCCTCGAGCATTGCGGCGACCAGCGCGTCGCCGCTCTCCTGCGATCCGGATACTGCGCGCGAGAAGCGACGCAGGAACGGCAGGTGCGGAGCGATGGTTGCTGATAGGCTCATATTGGACGTCTCCCTCATATGACGTGATTGCATGTTACAGCTAAAAAACGGTTCGCAAGCCCAGAGTTGAAAACGCGGGTTCTGCGAAAAAGTTCCGATCATGCGGAACTAAATATATGGGCTGGCGTTTAGGGGCGGGTTGGGCAACCAGACGAGGCTGCCGCTTGCCTTGCGTTATGTGTTGAAGGGCGGCTTAAGGCTGGGACAAAAGGGCGAAATGAAGAACATGACGAAAGCTACCATGGGTGGCGTTGGCAACGGGCGCCGGGCTGCTTCCCGCGACCCGCTTGGGCCGAACTCGGAAATCGGCCGCAAACTCAAACAATACTACGACGAGCTGGTCTCCGACAATGTGCCGGATCGCTTCGCCCAACTGCTCAGCCAGTTGGAAAAAGCCGAACCTGTACAAAAGAAGGACTGAGGCATGGCGGCCGTCTCCCAGGGCTTCAAGACCGACTTGCTCGGCTCGATCCCGAGCCTGCGGGCTTTTGCCGTGTCGCTGACGCAAAACGCCGACAAGGCCGACGACCTGGTGCAGGAAACATTGGTCAAGGCATGGGACAAGCATGAAAGCTTCCAGCCCGGCACCAATCTGAAGGCATGGCTGTTCACGATCTTGCGCAACGAATTCTATTCGCAGATGCGCAAGCGCGGCCGCGAGGTGCAGGACAGCGATGGCGTCATGACGGCCAGGCTTGCCGTTCACCCGGCCCAGCACGGCCAACTTGACCTCGAGGACTTTCGCGGCGCGCTCGAATTGCTGCCAGAAGACCAGCGCGAAGCCATTATCCTCATCGGCGCGTCGGGCTTCTCCTACGAGGAAGCGGCCGAGATCTGCGGCTGCGCCGTCGGAACGATCAAGAGCCGCGTCAGCCGCGCCCGCACACGGCTGCAGGAAATTCTGAAGATCTCGGGTGAAGACGAGTATGGCCCGGACGCAATTTCGGCTCAGGTAACCGGGTCGACGGCTGCGTGAAGCGCGGCGTGTTCGAACCGCTCCGCGCCTCAGCGGAGATGCGTTCGCCTGCAGGCCGCCGCCACTGCCTCGACGAGATCGTCTCCCGAATAGGGCTTGGTGACCAGTCTGACGCCGGGAAAGGATTTCTTGATCTCGTCCGTATCCGAATAGCCCGAGGCAAAGACGAACGGGATGCCCGCTTCACGCAGCCGCGAAGCAAATTGGAGCGTCGAAACGCCGCTCAGCATGAGGTCGACGATGGCCACATCGAACTGCGCGGCAACGTCTTGCTGTTCGATCTCAGTCAGATCACGGGCGATGACCACATTGAGCGCGCCGTAGTCGCGGCAAAGCTGCTCGATATCCATGGCAATCAGGAACTCATCTTCCAGGATAAGAATCCGCAAACCGTCAAGTGATGCGCGCACGCAGCAATATCTCCTTAAATTCGTCTCGATCGTGAAACCGGGGAAGTCATGATCGTTATTTGGCATACTGTCATTCAAAAAAGACGCGCTGGCGCGGATGCGTCGGCCTCGGCCCATGCAAGGCATTTGCAACGCGCGCTGCCGGAGATAGGGTTAGAAGAGGTTCGTGCCGGAACCTTGGGGTCTGTCGGGCGTTTCGACCGAGCAAAAGCATGGAGAGTGAAGCAATGGCGACTGCCGCAGGAAAGGCCGCGAACGAAGCCCGCACGAATTCCGATATTGAGGCCGACATCGCACAACTGAAGGCCGACATCGACCAACTTACCAAGCTGTTGGCCAAAACTGGCGAACATGGTTACGGGGCAGCGCGGCGAGCCGCCGCCGAAAGCGTCGAGCAGTTGCGAACCCAGGGTGAGGCAGCCTTCGACAGCCTGCGCAGCAACGCCAGGGACATCGAGGCGCAGATGATAGCGCATATGCGCGAGAAGCCGGTGACGTCGCTGGCGATCGCCGCGGGCGTCGGGTTCCTCTTCGCGCTTCTCGCGCGCCGCTAGTTCTGCACGCATGGGAATGCTTGCATCGCTGATCTCGGGCCTCGCCTCGGGCGAAACCATTGCGGCGGTGCAACGCGCGCGTGTGGCTGCAATTGTCTATTCGGTCGCAGCGGTCGTAGCGCTGTGCGGCCTCGGCTTCCTGGTCGGGGCGGCCTATATCTGGACGGCGGCCCGCTATGGGCCGATGGCAGCTTCCCTGAGCTTCGGGATCGGCTTTCTCGCAATCGCCGGTCTCATCCTGCTCGTCTACCGGATGTCGGCCGGCTCGCGCGCCAGGCGCCGGGCGAAGCGACGCAACGCTGACATGAAGGCTATCGGCATCACTGCGGCACTCGCCGTGCTGCCGGCGCTGCTCAAGGGCAAAGATGGCCCGGGAAAGGCCAGACTGAGCGCGATTCTCGGCCCGGCGATAGCACTCGCTGCCTACGCCATCTACCGCGAGAACGTGAAGCGCGGCTCCGATGATCCGGATACCGGCAAACGCGAATAGTTCGGAGGGGATAGTTCGGGGCAAACGATTCTGGCGCCGGTCGCAAAATCACAAATCTTCGAGCGGAATCGATATTTCCGCGACCACGCCGTCCGGCCGGAATTCATGGATCACCTCGCTGGAAATGACCTTGGCCAGGCTGCGGCGGATCAGGATCGAGCCGAAGCCATGGCGTTCGGGCGGCGCAACCCGCGGGCCGCCGCTTTCGCGCCAGGCCAGCAACAGACGGCGTGCGCCCTTCCTGCCTTGTACCCTCCAATCGAGATCGACCTTTCCGGAGGAAACCGAGAGCGACCCGTATTGCAGTGCATTGCTTGCCAGTTCATGCAGGATCAGCCCGAGCCCGACTGCCTGGTCGGGTGAGAGCAGGACATCGGCGCCGGAGATCGCCATGCGCGATTGTCCGGCGGCTTGGAACGGCTTTAGCTCGATCTCCACCAGCTCGCGGATGCCGATGCCGCGCCACTCGCGGTCCGACAGCAGGCTGTGCGCAACGCCCAGTGCCTGCAGCCTGGCGCTGAAGGCTTCGAGGAATTCGCTTGGCTGGCGGGCATGGCGAACGGTCTGCGTCGCCAGCGCCTGTACGGTTGCCAAAGTGTTCTTGACGCGGTGATTGAGCTCGCGCAGCAACAGTCGTTGACGTTCGTCGCCAAGCTTGCGTTCGGTAATGTCGTAGTTGACGCCGAAGATCAGCGTCGGCTTGCCATCGCCGTCGCGTTCTATGACGCGGCCGCGTGTTGCGATCCATCGCGGCGGATCGAGGTCTTTGACACGGTATTCGCCAAAATAATCGTCGCTGCCGGTCAGCGCGTCGCGAAAGCGTGTTTCGGTCTGGTGAACGTCGCGCGGGTCGATGGCGGTCAGGATGTCGCGCGCCCTCAGCCTGTTCGACTTCGGCAGGTTGAACAATTCGGACAGCAGGACATCGCAGTCGATCATATCGCTGCGGATATCCCATGCCCAGCTGGCAAGCGAAGCCGCGTCGAGCGCGATAGCGCGCCGCTTTTCCTCTCGAACCAGTGCTGCCTTGGCAATCGCCGCACTGCGGGTTGCATCCTTCAGCGTGAACAGGCTCGCGGCGAGGCCGGCTAGCGCCGACAGCTGGTCGAGCTGGACAGAGGAAGGACGTGCGTGCGGCTTCCGGTCGAGCACGCACAGCGTGCCGATCAGCGCGCCGTCGACTACGATGGGCACGCCTGCGTAAAAGCGGATATGATGCTCGCCGGTGACCAGCGGATTGGCTTTGAACCGCGGATCCGCCGCCGCGTCGGCCACCACCATCGGCACGTCGCCGGCTGCGATGGTATAGGCGCAGAACGATGTCTCGGTTGCGATTTCGGTCTCGTCGAGGCCGATACAGGACTTGAACCACTGCCGCTCGGCATCGACCAGCGTGATCAGTGCGACAGACGTTTGCATAGCCGAAGCGGCAAGACCGCCGATACGATCGAAATCAGGGTCGGCAGCCCCGTCCAGCGTGTCGAGGCCGTGCAGCACGGCAAGACGGTCCGCGGCGCCCACCACACGGCGAATATCGGCCGGCAGGCCCGGCGTGTTCTGGCTATTGTCGTCCACTATGCCCCCGGAGGCCGGCTCCGCTGATTGGTCAGGCCAACCGGCCCGTCTGCCGCCTTGCAGTGCCGGAACTTTCGCGGCGGGGGACCGTTACCAGCCAACGCCCCGCGAGTTACGCCTGCCGGCGCCAAATATGGAGCCAGACAATGCCAAAAACCATTCCTGAAAACAAAGCCCGTCAAGGGCGGCGGGGTCGGCATGTCCTTCGTATCCTGATCGCCGCGCTGTTGCTGGCTTTTATCGCCTGGGGCGTCGCCGAAATCTACGGCTGGATGATCGAGACGCCGAAGACCGAACAGGGCAACACACCCAGCGGCTAGGTTCTCTCCATCGCTCGCGCCAGTTTGCATCACGCAACCCCACATCACGCATCCCACGTCAGGCAACCTTTGCCTCGACAGCGCGCGCCGGGACGAGAACATTCAACGCGCGCGGATGGATTTCGACGGTCGTCTCGCGATCGAGCTTTACCAGTTCGCCGTCCATGACGGCCTGAACTTTCCTGTTAGTCGAATGGATTTTCAAAACGGCGCGGTTTGCCTGATGGATTTCGACATGCTCGTTGCCGCGCCATTTCCCACGGGCGACGTCAAAGAGGAACCTGATCAATTCGCCGCGCCGCCGCGCCACGGTGACATAGATGCCCAGCACGCCGCCTGCCGGATTATCGGCATAGGGCAGGTGGCCCTCGCCAAACAGATTGTTGGTGATGCCGATACCGGTGATCCGGGTTCTGATCTCGGCCTCGCCGATCATCAGCGTTACGTTCATCGCCGGTGGATTGTTGATCGTCGCCCAAGCGGCTCGCACCGAGGCGCGCATCTTCCCCAACCGCGAGCCGAATTCCATCTTCTGGCGCAGTTGCACCATCCTGGCGTGCATGCCGATCGAGAATTGATGCACGAAGGGCCGGCCGTTGGCTGTTGCAATGTCAATCGCCATCACCTCGCCGTCGGCAAACGATTTCAGTGCCGCATCGAGGGTCTGCGGGATACCGAGGCCGCGCGCAAAAAGGTTCATTGTGCCAGCCGGCAGAATTGCCAGCGCCTTCTCCCCATTCATCAAACGGGCTGCCGCGGCCGAAATGGTGCCGTCGCCGCCGCCAGCCAGCACGACGTCGATGCCGCGCCTGGAAGCTACGCCGTCCAGCGTGGCGACGATATCCTTGCCGGCGACGATTTCGATATCAATCGAGTGGCCGGCAGTCTCAAGTGTGCTGCGCATCCGACTGGCGAAGGCCTCAAGATCGATGGTGCGCAGGGTGCCCCCGTCCTTGTTCAGCACCGCTGCAAACCGCATGGCCGTTCCATTTTCCAGCACCTATCGGGCCGGGACGGAGCCCCAGCCGGGAGTGGAACGGGGCGGCCGAGAAAATGTTCCTTTCGACCAACGCGGCGAATCCGAGAACCATTGACATCGCACCGGGTGCACCTCGGCTTTTTTCGGAACAACAGTGTGGTCACAACGTTGTGAACATGCAGAAGACGCTGCGCCCGCAGTGACGCCAGGCGGGCACGGCGTGCACGAAATCACCGACGAGGAGACACTAAGATGATCCGCACCCTTTTAACCACGACAGCAGTCGCAACATTGATTGCGACGGGTGCATTTGCGCAGTCGGCGACGACCCCGGCGCCGGCGCAACCACCCGCCGTAGAGAATTCCGCTCCAGCCGCTCCGGTGCAACGCGCCGAGGGCAGCCTTGTCACCAATATCATCGGCGAGTCGGTCTATAACGGCACCGGCGACAATGCAGAGAATATCGGCAAGATCACCGATGTCGTCTTCGACGAGCGCGGCGAGGTAAAATCCGTCGTCATCGGCGTTGGCGGTTTTCTTGGCATAGGAACCAAGAACGTCGTTTTCGACTACAAGAAGATGGAATGGGCCGAAAGAAATGGCGACCGTTGGCTGATAGCGCAAACGACGAAGGATGAGTTGACGGCTCAGCCGGATTTCGACCGGAGGCCTTACGATCCGACTCCGCCACCAGCTTCGGCGGATAATGCGGCGCCTGCCGCCCCTTCCACCAGCGCGCAAAATACAACCCCGGCGCCTGCCGCGCCGGCTGAGCCAGTGAAGCGCGCGGAAGGCAATCTTGCCACCAATATCATCGGCGAGACCGTCTACAACGGTACCGGCGACGACGCCCAGAACATCGGCGACGTAAACGACATCGTCATCAACAAGGAAGCCAAGGCGCAATCGCTGGTCATCGGTGTCGGCGGCTTCCTCGGCATAGGTGAAAAGAACGTCGCCTATGATTTCGACAAGGCGCAGTGGGCCGAGAGGAACGGCGATCGCTGGCTGGTTGCCCAAACCACCAGGGAAGAGCTGACGGCGCAGCCGGATTTCGACCGCAAGCCCTATGATCCGGCCCCGGCGACCACAGCGTCGAACGATGCCGCGGCTAATGCGCCAGCCGTCGTCACGCCTACCGTGACGGCCAGCAACACTGCCACGACCGATAACACTGCGACAACCAACAACACTGACCAGGCCAGTAAGACGGCCCAAAATGCCCCAGCGCCCGCAACGACGGCAGACCAGACCAAGACCGGGTCGATCGACAAGTCCACACTGACTGAAATGCCGATAGGCGAAATCCGGGCCGAGGATCTGGTCGGAACAACCGTCTACGGCGCCAACGATGTCAACGTCGGCGAGATCGGCGATATCGTGCTGGGCGGCGACAAGAAGGTCGACGCAGTCATCATCGACGTCGGCGGCTTCCTTGGCATCGGCGAGAAGGAGGTGGCGGTCGGCATGGACAACCTGAAATTCATGACCGACAAGAACGGCAAGCGCTATCTCTACACGAACTTCACCAAGGAGCAGCTTGAGGCGCAGGCCCCTTATGACAAGGCCAGCTATGCGCAAAATCGCGAGAAACAGCGCATGATCATGCGCTAAGCTGCGCACAGGCCGACAGAGAAGCCCACGCCGGCAACGGCGCGGGCTTTGCTTATCTCGAGGGGAAGCCGGCGACATGGCCGGCAACGCCATTGTCCGTCAATTCGGCGAGCGCCAAAGACTGGTCGAGATGGTCGGCCCGCCAGGCGAGCAACTTCTCGGCAAATTCCAGCCGTGCCCGCAGATAGGCTGGGTCGTCAGCGACATTGGTCAACTCGCGCGCATCCTTCTCCAGGTCGAAGAGCAAGGGCGGCAGGCCTCCGCCGAAATGCACATATTTGAATTTTTGCGTGCGAACGACGGCGAGATTGCACTGACGCGGACCGACGCCGAAATACCGTTCGGCATCACCATCCGCGATCGAGCGGAAATCGAACTCCCAATGCGCCGCATCGCGCCAATTGTCCGGCTCCGTTGCGTCCAGGAAAGGCGCCAGCGAGCGGCCGTCGAGATGCGGCAGCACTTCGCCGCCAGTGAGCTCGAGCCCAGTGAGCTCAAGCAAGGTCGGCGCCAAATCCACCGCCTCGGTGAAGCGGTCGACGCTGCTGCCGGCAGCCTTGCGGCGGCGCGGATCGCGAATGATCAGCGGAATATGGAAGCTGCCGTCGAAGAAACCGCCCTTGCCCAGCATGAAATGATCGCCCATCATCTCGGCGTGGTCGGAGGTCAGCACGATGACGGTGTCGTCCCATGCATCGGCCGCCTTGACCGCTTGCCAGACACGGCCAAGCTGCGCGTCGACCTCCGAGATCATGCCGTAATAGAGCGCCCGGATGCGGCGAAAATTGTCGTCGCCCCAGTCGCGCACCTTGCCCTCCGAGCCGGGACGGAATTTCGACCGTTCCTGCCGGTCAAGTTCATAGGCGAGATAAGGGTGGCTTGCTGCTTCGGCCTGCCAGCTTTCCGCGCGGTCAAAAGCTGGACCGATGGCCGGATCGTACATGGCGTTGTAAGGCGCCGGCACGATGAAGGGCGGGTGGGGGCTGATGAAGGAAAGATGCGCGAACCACGGGGCATCGCGCTCCTGCTCGCCGAGCCAGCGGATGAATTCGCCGGCCAGGAAGGCCGACGGCGTCTCGTCCTTCGAATAGATTGGCGGACCGTTGCTGATCGCGCCGTCGTTTTCCAGGATTTCGCCCGCCGGGCGGTGAATGGCGGGGGAGCCGGCGCCGGCATCGACGCCGCGCGCCTTGAGCCATGACAGCCAGGGCTTCTGGTGCTCGGGCAGAAGCTGGCGCACGGTGAAGCCGGGCAGCACGCCTTCATAGCTTTTCAGCTGCGGGTCGCCAGGCGCCAGCGTGCGCGGGTCGCGCGCCATGTCGGTATAACCGAACAGCGTCGGATCATAGCCGAGGGCGCGTGCCCAGAGGGCTATGTTGCCGTGGCGGGCGTCGAGCGGCGTGCCGTTGCGGCAGACACGATTGTTCATCTGGTAGAGGCCGGTGTAGAGGCAGGCGCGTGCCGGCGAGCAAGGTGCGGCGCCGCCATAGTGCTTCTGGAACAAAACGCCCTCGGCAGCCAGCGCGTCGGCATTCGGTGTCCTTACCACCTTGTGGCCAGCAGCTGACAGGCAGTCGCCCCGCCACTGGTCGCAGGTGATCAGGAGAATATTGGGGCGTTTTCCACTCAACCGCTGTATCCTCACGCTGGCTACATGCGTCGCTCATGGAGCGCAATTTCGGCGAGTATGCAAGCCGGTCCAGTTTGCCGAATGGTGAACAAAACCTGCTTCGTCGTTCACTTTAACAGCACAGTCCATTCTGTGTTTGCCGCCTTTGCGGCCAGGAGGCGGATGCTCATATTTGCGTGGACAGCGGCAAGGGCCGCACCAGCACAAGGGAAGGAGCAACAGACATGCTCGACCAGGTCAAGGGCCTGCATCACGTCACCTCGATGGCCAGCGATGCGCGCCAGAATAACGAATTCTTCACCGGGACGCTCGGCCTGCGGCGGGTCAAGAAAACCGTCAATTTCGACGCACCCGACGTCTACCACCTCTATTACGGCGACGAGGTCGGCATGCCCGGCTCGGTGATGACCTACTTCTCGTTCCCGAACATCGGCAAGGGCCGCCATGGAGTCGGCGAAGTCGGCAACACCGCTTACTCGGTGCCCGAGGGCACGCTCGACTATTGGGAGAAACGGTTTGCCGAGCAAGGTGTCACCGGGCTGTCCCATGAGGAGACGTTCGGCGAGAAGCGTCTTGCGTTCGCCGGTCCCGACGGCGACGGGTTTGCGCTGGTCGAAGACAGAGCGGACAACCGTGCGCCATGGGCCAAGGGTGGCATTCCCACCGACGTGGCGATCCGCGGCTTTCACTCGGTGTCGCTCAGGCTGAAAGATGGCGGCGCCACCGAAGAGCTGCTGAAATTCATGGGTTATGAGGAGGTCGACAAGTCCGGCAACATCAGGCGGCTGGCGGTGAAGAACGGCAACGGCGCCGACGTCGTCGATATCGAATCGCTGCCAGGGGCCGGCTTCGCCAATCTCGGCGCCGGCTCGGTCCACCATGTTGCTTTCGCCGTCGAGAACCGCGCCAAGCAGCTCGAAGTGCGCAAGGCACTCCTCGACACAGGTTATCAGGTGACGCCGGTGATCGACCGCGATTATTTCTGGGCGATCTACTTCCGCACACCGGGGGGCGTGCTGTTCGAAGTCGCCACCAACGAGCCGGGCTTCGACCGCGACGAGGATACGGCCCATCTCGGCGAGGCGCTGAAACTGCCGTCGCAACACCAGCATTTGCGGCCCTATCTCGAGCAGCATCTGCAGAAACTGGAAGACTGAGGGCAGGGTTATGAGCAAGGATTCGTATATTCACAAGGTGCTGCCCGGTTCGCTGGGTGGACCGTTGCTCTTCGTCTTCCATGGCACTGGCGGCGACGAGGATCAGCTTCTGTCGCTTGGGCGCGATCTTGCGCCGCAAGCGACGATCGTCGGCCCGCGCGGCGATGCCTCGGAACAAGGCGCCGCACGCTTCTTTCGCCGTACCGGCGAGGGCGTTTACGACATGGGCGATCTCACGCGAGCGACGGACAAGATGGCCGGCTTCGTCAAGGCACATGTCGAGGCGGCAAAGCCATCTTTGGTGCTAGGCCTCGGTTATTCCAACGGCGCCAACATCCTGGCCTCGGTGCTGTTTGCCGAACCCTCGCTGTTCGACGCAACGGTGCTGATGCATCCGCTGATCCCGTTCGAGCCGGAGGTCAAGGGCAGCCTTGACGGCAGCCGCATCCTGGTCACCGCCGGCAGGCGAGACCCGATCTGTCCGCCTGATTTGACGGCGCGGCTCGAAGCCTATTTGCGCGCCGATGGTGCCGATGTCACAGTCGAGTGGCATGACGGCGGCCATGAGGTGCGGCCGAGCGAGATCGAGGCGGCGCGGCAGTTGTTCGCCGTAACGTCGGATGAAAGGACCGCAAGCCATGTCTGACCTATTGCCGGAGATCGAGCTGGAGGACCGCGGCTCTAAGGGCCGCTACTTCCTGCGTGGGCCGAGCGGCGCCGAGGCGGAGATGACCTTCACCAAGGTCGGCGAGCACCAGATCATCATCGACCATACCGAAGTGCCGGATGCATTTCGCGGCCAGGGCGCGGGACTTCGCCTCGTCACCCGTGCCGTCGAGGATGCACGTGCGGCGGGCAAGACGATCATCCCGCTTTGCCCGTTCGCCAATGCTCAGTTCCGCCGCCATCCGGAATGGGCGGACGTGCTGAAGCGGTAAGAGAGACAGCCCCTCGATGAATGAAAGGAGAAAGGGTGCGCGGCTTTACCGCGTGCCCCTTCGACCATTGGCGGCGTACAAACATAAGGCAAACATGCGGGATTTGCGCAGAGCGCTCGCCTTGCCTAAGTATTGGCAACAACCGGCTCGCCCTCCGCGGCCCGACCACTTCAACCGAATGGCCCTCCATGACCGAATCCGATCTCATTCCCGTCTTCGACGGCCACAACGACACGCTGCTCAGGCTCTACCAGTCGAAGGATGCGGACGTCGAAAAGCTGTTCGTCGAGGGGACGCCGAGTGGCCATATCGACCTGCCGCGCGCGAAGAAAGGCGGATTTGCCGGCGGCATGTTCGCGATCTTCCCGCCGCCTGTCGAGAAATCCAAGCGCGGCGCGGTGCCGCTGGCGCCGAGCGACAGCGAGCCCATGCCGCCCGAGGTTCCGCGCGCCGATGCGCTCAACTCCACCATAGCGATGGCCTCGATCCTGTTCAGGCTGGAGCGGGCTTCGGCGCTCACTGTCTGCCGCACCGCCGGCGATGTGAGGAAGGCGATGGCGCAAGGCTCGATCGCGGCGGTCTTCCACATCGAAGGGGTCGAGGCGATCGACCCTGAGCTCACCCTGCTCGATGTCCTCCACGCAGCCGGCCTGCGCTCGCTCGGTATCGTCTGGAGCCGTCCCAATGCCTTCGGCCACGGCGTGCCGTTCCGTTTCCCGTCGTCGCCCGATACAGGGCCGGGGCTGACCGATGCCGGCAAGGCGCTGGTGAAAGCCTGCAACCAGCTGAAGATCATGATCGATCTTTCGCATCTCAACGAAAAAGGTTTCCGCGACGTCGTCGAGATCAGCGACGCACCGCTGGTCGCGACCCATTCCAACGTGCACGCGATCTGCGGCCATTCGCGCAACCTCACCGAATGGCAGCTCGGCGCGATCCGCGACTCCGGCGGCATGGTCGGGCTGAATTTCGCCACCGGGTTCCTGCGTGAGGACGGCAGGATGAACGCCGACACCAGTCTCGACATCATGGTGCGCCATGTCGATTCGCTGCTGCAGGCGCTGGGCGAAGACGGCGTCGGCCTGGGCTCGGATTTCGACGGCGCCATGATCCCGGCCGTGATAGGCGACGTTGCCGGCCTGCCAAGATTGCTCGACGCTTTCGCGGCTCGCGGCTTCGGGCGCGCGCTGATCGAGAAGATCGCCTATCGCAACTGGCTCGGCATGCTGGAAAAGACCATCGGCTAAGCGGGTGATGCCGGCTTGACCGGAATGCGATTTGGAGGCCGACTATTCGAAATCCATGCGTTTAAGCCAGTCCTGGCCAATGCCGCGGTCGCGGATGATCGGCAGCGGATCGGTCGAATCCAGCCTGGCACAAATACGGTAGGCCTCCAGCGTTTCAGCGCTCATCTCACCGCGTTTGTAGAAGAACATGGCCGCAGCATAGCGGGTGCGGCCCGACCATTTTTCGCCGAGCGGTGTGTTGATCAGCTGCCACTGTTCGGCGGCTTCGGCGTCGAGTTTGGGACTGTCGGTGTCGTCGGCCATATTTAGAAATCCGCAGGCGGATTGGCAGTGCGGCGGCCGAGCCTGACGACCAGCCGCGGCACCAGTTTGGCACGCTTCAGCAGCTTTTGATATTGCAGCTCGCGCCTGGCGTGGATCTCGAGCCAAGGTCCGCTGCAGGCGGGCCCGGCGGCGCTGATCTGGTTTGCATCGCCGGGACTGCTGCCCTTCGCCGACGGTGCCTTCGACGACGTTTTCTCCAAGGATGCAATCTCGACGAGAACATTCGAATATGGGCAGCCATGCAGAAGGTGCTTGACAGTGGCAAACACCGTCCCACTGATCTTCGCGGCCGATGCCGGTCGGCTAGCCGGCGATGCTGGAGACCATCACCCCGATGAAGACAACAGAGGCGCGCGAAGCCCTCCTCGAACCGGCGCGAAAAAGCGATTCCGAAAAGCGCGGCCGCAAAGCGTCGAAAGAGACAAGGCAGGTTCAACTGATCGAAGCGACTATCGATTCATTGGCCAAGCGCGGCTATTCGGAAACGACTATGGCCGACGTCGCCGACGGCGCCGGCCTGTCGCGCGGCATCGTCAATTTCCATTTCGAGAGCAAGGAGAAGCTGCTCGTCGCCACTTTGCAATACATGCATGACGAGTATTCGGCGCATTGGCGCAGCGCCTTGCAAAGGGCCGGCGATGATCCCGCCCGCCAGCTGCAGGCATTGGTGGCAGCCGATTTCAACCGCTCGATCTGCAACAAGCGCAAGCTGGCTGCTTGGTGTGCCTTCTGGGGCGAGGCCAAATCGCGACCGAAATATCAGGCGCTGAGCAGCGCACGTGATGCCGTCTACCAGAACATATTCATCGATCTTTGCGCGGCGCTCAAGCAGAGCGGCTTCTATGCCTATGAGCCGCAAGTCATGGCGCTGGCGCTCAGCGCCATGCTGGATGGTCTGTGGCTGCATTTGATGATGGGCACCGAGGACGCCACACGCGAGACGGCGCTGCAGGCCGCGAACGAGTTCCTGTCTGCGGCATTCCCCAAGCACTATCCGAACTCAGCAGCCCGCGGTGCCAGGCCGGCGTGAACCATCAAAAAGAGGGTGGATCAGCAATGAAGACAATGATCCGGCGCCTGACATTCGAGAAGATCAAGGCCGGCTAATGAAGTTCAAGATCGAACGAGCCGATGTGGCCATCGTCGGCGCCGGCTTCACCGGCCTGTCGGCCGCGCGTGAATTGAACCACGCCGGCATCGATGTCGTGCTACTCGAAGCCCGCGACCGTGTCGGCGGCCGCGTCGAAGCCGTGCAGAACGGGCTCGGCGAGCGGATCGACAGCGGCGGCCAGTTCTTGTGCGAAGACATGCCGGAATTAATGGCGCTGGTGCGAGCGCGCGGCAAGACATTGGTCGAGACCCATGTCGCAGGCGAATTCGTCACGCAGCCGCGAATGAGCGAGGCGCAAGCCGGGCGCACTTACGGCACCGCGATGCGAATGCGCGAGCGGATGAACGCGATCGCACCGACCGACCCGGCCATCGCCGGCTTGACAGTCGCGGCATGGCTCGATCGCCAGAACGATCCCGACGATGCCAAGGCCGCCTTTCGGTCGATGATCGAGGGCCTGTGGTGCCTGGCAATGGAAAGGCTGCCGCTGTGGTACTTGATCGACAATGATCGCCGCATCACTAACGAGGTGTCGGAGCTGCAGTATTTCGTGGGCGAAACCATGCATTCGCTGGCAGATGATCTTGCGCGGGATCTCGGCGATCGACTGCGGCTGAATACAGCCGTCGATGCTATTGAGCACGGCCCGGGAGGGGTTCGCGTCGTTTCGCCTGCCGGCGTGACCGAGGCACGAGCGGTACTGGTCGCGCTACCGCCGATGATGGCCTCGAGAGTCGATTTCGTGCCACCGCTGCCGGCTGCGCTGGAGAGAGCCCTCGGCGTCTGGGAAAGCGGCGCAGTTATCAAAATGCTTGTGCGCTATCCCAAGGCTTTCTGGCGCGACAGGGGCTTGAGCGGCATGGTGATGTGGCGGGAGCCGCACGGACTTTTTGCCTGCGATGCCAGCAAGGACGAGGATCATGCAGCACTTGTCGTCTTCATCGGCGGGCCGCTGGCGCAGCGCTGGCGGGATATGGACAGCGCGGCGCTACGCGCAACGGTGACATCAAAGCTGCAAGATGCGCTCGGTATCGAGGCGGCCGGCGTCACCGATCTCAGCTATCGCGACTGGACCGGGGATCACTGGAGCGGCGGCGGTTACAGCGATTCGATCGTCGATGCGGCGGCAACGGATGCCGAATGCATTATCCGGGCGGGCGCCCCGCCGGTGCATTTTGCCTCGTCGGAGCTGTCGCCGTCATTTCCGGGCTATGTCGAGGGCGCGATCGTCGCCGGTCGCACTGCTGCGCAAAAAATTATTCAGGTTATCGCCAGCAGAGCCTCAGGGTCATAAGCGAGGCGGATCGAGGTGCCGACCGGCATCGACGCGCATTGCCACGAGCTCGGCCTGTTGGTCCGGCTACTGATCAACATGTGCGTGATGTCGCCGCCATTAATCATCAAGCGCCAGTAGATCGACGATATGGTGTCGATCCTGCGCGAAGGCATTTCGCGCGCGATGGACGATCTGCGCCGCGAAGATGTCTGGCGGGGATAGGCGTTTATCGCCGGCAAGCCGTGGCATTGGTCGGCCGCTGGCAAGGTGGGCGAGGTCGATGAACTGGGCGGTGCTGCGATCTTCCCGGTTTCCGACGCGTCGAGCTTCATGACCGGCCAGATCATCTATATCGAAGGCGACATGACCGGACCCGTATGAGCGCGACTGTCGCTGTCGGGCGCATGGAAGACCCGTCGGCCTCGGGGCCGCCCCGCAAAAGGCAGGGCTCGTCATTTGCACGCTCTTAGCTTCACCGCTAAGCTTCTTTGGCTGGGGTATTTTCCTCAGATCACATTCGCCATCCCAAGGATCTCATGACACCCGACACAGCAACGCGCGAACAGTTCGCCATCGATCTCGCGCGGCGCGCCGGCGCGCTCGGCCTGAAGTATTTTCGCGACCTCGACAGCCTCGCCATCGAGAGCAAAGGTCATCAGGACATGGTCTCGCAGGCTGACCGCGAGGTCGAGCTGTTCATCCGTGCGGCAATGAAAGCCGCTTACCCGACCGATGGAATTGTCGGCGAGGAGCATGCCTCGGTCACCGGATCGAGCGGGCATGTATGGGTGATCGATCCGATCGACGGCACTGCGAACTTCGTGCGGGGCATTCCGGCCTGGTGTGTGGTCATCGCCTGCGCCAAGGACGGCGACACTGTCGTGGGTGTCATCCACGAGCCCTCTACCGGCGAAACGTTCCATTGCCGCAAGGGCGGCGGCGCTTTTCTCAACGGCAAGCCGATCAGGGCAAGCGCGGCCACCAGCCTGACCGACGGCTCGTTGGGCACCGGCTTTTCCAACCGCGCCGAAATTCAGAACGTCGCAACGCTCATCGGCTTGCTGTTTTCAAAGGGCGGCGTGTTTTTCCGTAACGCATCCGGCGCGTTGATGCTCGCCTATGCGGCCGCCGGCAGGCTGCTCGGCTATGTCGAAGAGCATATGAACGCCTGGGACTGCCTGGCAGGCATGCTGCTGGTGGAAGAAGCCGGCGGCACTATAGTCAAGCCCGACCCAAAGACGGTGCTGGAAAACGGCGCGCTGGTGATTTGCGCCGGCAGCGGCGTGTTCGCCCAGGTCCGCCAGCTCTGCGTGCAATCCTTCAAGCTTTGATCAGAACCGGTCCGCATGAGCAGCGGCGATTTGTATTCCACTGTCAGGCCCTCCTCGGCTGCCTGCAGATGCGGATCGCCGGCTCCGCCCCACCAGATGTCTCCCTTTGGGTTGGCGGCCTCGGCGCGCAATTGCGCATAGATTTCGCCAGCGCTCTTGCGGGTCATATTGACGTGATGCCGGTCTTCTCCTCGAACGCCCGCGCCGTCTGCTGGCACCAGACCTCGTCAACGCCGCAAGACATGGTCAGGCTTTCGGCGGACGCCGATGACGACGCGGCCCACATACCGGCGGCGAGGATGCCGGCGCAGAGAATTGCCCTTTTATCATGTTGAAATTCCTCCCTAATTTATTTGCCGACTTATGAAATGCAGATACGCGGAAAATTCAAGTTGGAAGGGTACGGCCGCCTTTGCGCCTTTCGCCGACTTCCCGCTCGATGTGTTCGACAGGTTGATGCGGATCAATCTTTGCAGCCACCTGGCCGACCGTCCTGCGCCGCCGAACATTCTCAGACGATGGCCCGGTCCCAGCCGCCATAATGCGCAGCGCTGCGCGTGCCGCGCGGCAGGCTGAGCCCGACCAGCAGCGCTCCGATCGCCAGATTGGCGAGGCTCGCCGCCGCGCCGCCGGCGAGCATGAACGGAGAGAGGGCGATCCAGGCTCCAAGCGCTATGTTCACAAAACGGACGGCGCGCGCCACCTCGGCCATCGCCGTAACGGCGATCATGATGACCAGGCAGCCGGTGACATGGTCACTGAAGTAGAGCGGCGGGCTGGTGCCGAAGACAAGCGGCGTGATCATCAGCAGGGCGCCGGCGAGTGTGCTGGCGACAAGGGTCCGGGGGAAATTCACACCGCCAGTGATGAAGTCCCGCGCCACTGCCGATAGCGGCCGGTCGAGATCCGGCGTTGGCGTCTGGTCCTCCGAAAGTGCCGGACCTCCGCACCAGAATGTGCGCCAGAACGGCTCTCCCGCTTGTTTCGCGTGCCAAAGATACTGGCAGCTCGCCAGCACCTCGTCGACCGAATAAGGGATGAGGACGACGGTGACGGCAGCCTGGACGATGCAGAGCGTGCACAGCGCCCCGATGAGCGGTGGCTGGATGATGATGAAGCCGACGCTGACCACACCGAGCGGAACGACCAGCAAGCCGAACAAAAGCACCATCCACGGCATGGTGCGCCAGCGGCGGCGATCGCCGATCGCGCCCGCGAGGATATCCAGCGCATAGGCGAAGGCGCCCAGCCCGGCATCGGCGATCGGAAAACCCTTGGAGACCCAGGAGGTGACCACCGCCTCGCTGCCATTGCCGGCCGGCGTTTCGCCCGGGCCGAAGAACGGATCCCAAAGACTGTCGATGTGCCCTAGCTGATAGGCAGCGAGATAGCGCGAGACGAACAGGCCGACAAAGGCGAGGCCGATTATGGGAATGCGCTGGGTGAAGAGGGAGGGCGAATAGCTCCAGCCGAGCGGGCGGTCGTCATCGGCGGCAAGGGCACGCCGGCTGATACCCGGCGTCGGCGGGATCATCACCGCGAACGCGACGATCAGCATGCCGGCCAACGTGTCGGTCGCGTAGGCTCCGGCGCTGGTGGTCCAGAACAGCAGCGGCGCGAACATCACCCAAACCCCGATCGAGGCGGTGATCCATTGCAGCCCGTGCCAGCGCCGGCGCGTGCCGACTAGCGCCAGCGACAGGATGGCGAGGCCGGATACAATCTCACTGATGCCGAGCCTGCCGTCGCGCGTCTCCGGCGAGGCGATCTCATGTCCGAGCGCCGGCGGAATCGGTGCTGAAGCGGGATCGAACAGGCCGAGCGTGAAGGGCGACGCCACGAGCCACAGCCCGATCGCAACGTTGGTCAGCGGCGCCCAGAGCGTTGCGGCCCGGCGGCGTTCGGTTTCCGCCTCGACCTCGTCGTCCGAGCGCTCGAGCGGGCGCTGCAGCCGTTCGGCGGCCTGGTCGAGCTCGGGCGCGGAAGCGGCGGCCGCCGACGGTTCAAGCTTGTTCTTCTTATACCAGTCGGTAGGATCCGCCTTCAGCCGCCGGATCATTTCCGGCAAGGTAGCGGTCAGGCTGTGCCGCGGGTTCCAGCCAAGCAGGCGCCTGGCGCGGGAGATGTCGATCTCGTAGTGATCGTCGGCGTTCTCGATCATCCATGGTTTGATGTCGGACTCCTGATCGAGAACCTTCTCCTGCATCCAGGCGCCGAGCTTCGTCACCTCTTTTGGCAGGGACAGGGTCCGCCAGGTTTCGCCATGCAGGAGCTGCCCGATCTGCTTCTGCATGTCGTCGTAGGACGGCGTCTCTTCTTCGCCGATCAGCAGTACGGTCTCGTTGGGAAGCGCGCTACGCCGGTCGACGGTGCGCACCACGGCGTCGACGAGATCGTCCAGATGCAGGTAGGGCTGGCCGGTGGTGATGTCGCCGGTGAAAAGATAGGCGGTCGGCATGCGCTCGAAAATGCGGGCGATCTGCTGGGCGATGAAGGCCGCGTGACAATCCTCGTCATAGACACCCGCCAGTCGCAGGATCGCAACCTTGATGTCGCCGTGCTCCTTCAGGATCAGCGTCTCGGTCTCGGCCTTCGATCTCGGATAGGCCCAGGCCGGATCGATCGGCGATCGCTCGTCGATCCTGGCGCCCTTCGCCGGGCTCGGCGCATGCACCAGCAACGTGCTCGAAAACACGAACTGCTCCGTCTCGAACCCCCTCAGCGCGTTCAGCAGCCGGCGCGTTCCCTCGACGGTCACCGCGCCGTATTTCGGATTATCCTCGCCGGTCGTGTCGTAATAAGCCGCGAGATGGATTACCGAGGCAACGCGGCCGCCGCTCCGCTCGCGCACCTCGGCCAGTGCCTTCGCCACGCTCGCGTCCGAGGTAAGGTCGATCTCGATCGTCTCGACGCCGGGCAAGGATCGTCTGGCAACATCAAGGCCGATGATGTCGTAGCGCTCCATCAAGCCGCGAGCGATGGCTTGGCCCAGAAACCCGCTGCTGCCTGTGATCAGGACGGTGGGACGGGTTTTGCCGGTCATGGCGAATCTCCTTGGCGATAGCCGGGTAGAAGAAGCCGAATGCTTCGGTCGCACACTCGGAACCATGTTCGTTGAGAACGGTTCCCGATGAGGTAGCACCACAGAATGGGTGCGCGCGGCGATCCGTCAGACCGACGGCCATTCGTGCCGGCGGATTGCGTTCGTGCACAAGTGCAGGACTCCCATTGGTCTACCGGCCGCGAAGGGAAGCGACCAGAATGTCGATCAGCAGCTTGCCGCAGCGACGATCCGGATCGCGGTCGGGATCATAGATCGTCACCTCCATCCCAATCACGCGTGGATCGTTGCACCATGTGCGAAGGGCTTCGACAGCTTCGTCGGGCAAGACACCGCCGGCCTCCGGCGAATCGACAGCCGACATGATCTCGCTGTCCAGCACGTCGACATCGAAGTGAACGAATACACCCTCGACGTCCTGCCCTGTGATCGCGTCAAGCGCTATGCGTGCCGCATCGGCGAAGCCGCGCTGCCGCACGTCAGCCAAATCCATCCGGTGAACATCGGTTTCGAAGACGGCCTTGGACGTGTAAGTCGCGGGGTCCTGCACATCGCGATAGCCAAACGCGACTACGTCGGCCTCACGGACCAAAGGAGTGTGCTCGCCGAAATCGGTCAGGAGCGTCGGGCCATGGCCGGTCACGAAGGCCAAATCCATGCCCGCGGCTCCCTTTGACGGCGAGGTATCCGGCAATTTGAAATCGGTGTGCCCATCGAAGAAGATAAGGCCGTAGCGGCCACGACGCCGCAGCGCGAGCGCAGGGCCAAGCAACACACTGCAATCGCCGCCGAGCATGAGCAGGAACCCTCCCGAGTTCAGCTCCTCGTCGACCGCTTCGGCAAGCGTCTTGGAATACTGGCGCAGGGCCTGGGCATTGCGCACGCCCGTCGCAGGATCCACCTCAGGCCGATAAGGCGGAGCCCGAACCGAGCGCAACGGACCGGCGCCTAAACGGTCGGCGAGACCAAGCGATTGAAGTGTCTCCGGCGCCTTCCACACGCCGGGCTCCGGCTCACCCTCCTGCGGCATCAGCCCAAGATTAGAGGGCGCGCCGAGCAAAGCGATATGTCTCGTCTGAGTGGTGTCTCGCGGCATTGTCGTGCTGGCAGCTGAGGTCATGATCAGAGTTCTCCGCGTTATGGGCGATACGCATCATGCTCAAGAGACAGGCTGCGCTTTCCTGACCGGTCTCCCGCTGCCCTTGCCGCCGAGTACCTCCGGTCGGTGTCACGCGTCAGGCAGCGTCGCGAGTGACGCGTATTGCTCGTTCAGCGCCACCGTGTCGTCAGCGGTGATTTCGAAGTCGATGTTGTCCCGCAGATGCAGGCTCTGGTTCGCCTTGGGCAGCGGCGTTGTCCCGCGCTGCCGGGGCAGATCTCGATACCGGTCGCTTGGGCCATATCGGATTTCCAGGAGGCGAACTGCCGTCTTTGAACTATGCGTGGTGCGCGCGCGTTCTGGCGGCCTTCTGCGCCGCCGCCTTCCTTCCGCTGGCGCCGTTCGTCTCGGCGGCCTTCTTGGCGGCGGCCGAGCGCTCCTCAGCCGTCCGGCGCGAGGCCGCACGCTTGGCCTGCTGCGCCAGCGCCTCGTGCGAAGCCGTGCTCTTCGGCTCGTGCTCGAGCACCTTGGAGACGGCTTTCGACACCCGCGGGCGGCGTTTCGGCGTGCGTTCACCCTGGCCGGCCTCATAGGCGTATTCGGCGCTTTTGCGCGTGCTCTCCTTCACCTTGCCCTTTTTGGGCGGGGGCAGGTCTACGCCTGCGCGTCTTGCCTCGGAAAGCCCGATGGCGATGGCCTGCTGCGTCGAGCGCGCGCCGTGCTCGCCGCGGCGGATTTTATCGATCTCCTCGTGCACGAACTCGCCGGCCTGTGTGCTCGGCGATTTGCCCTCGCGCTTGTCCTTTCGGGCCTTCTCGATGGTTTTCTTGTCCGGCATTGTCTTTCTCCCTCATACGGGTTGCGACAGCCATTCGGGTTGCAGCTGCGCGCGGTCTTATGAGAATCATAACGCGTTGAGGACGCAAATGATCCCGGGACTGGTGATCCAAGCCCCAGCTGTCAGGACGTCGACGCCGATCTGTCCGAAGTCAGATGGCGCAAGAACCATCGGCTCGCCAGACCCGCGACTTCGTCCAGGGCGCCGGGCTCCTCGAACAGGTGCGTCGCGCCAGGGACGATGGCGAGCTCCTTCTCGCAGCGGAGCGCCGCCAGCGCCGAGCGGTTGAGCGCGATCACCTGCTTGTCCGCGCCTCCGACGACGAGCAAGGTCGGCGCCCGGACGCGCGGCAGGGCGTGCGCTGCAAGATCGGGCCAGCCACCACGCGAAACTACGGCCGCGGCCTGGTCGGGCCGCTCGGCCGCCGCCACCAGGGCGGCACCGGCGCCCGTGCTCGCGCCGAAATAGCCAAGACGCAACCCCGACGTGTTCGGCGAGGCGCCGAGCCAATCCGTGACGCCGACCAGCCGGTCGGCGAGCAATCCGATATTGAAGCGCAACTCCGCCGTGACCTGGTCGATCCGCTCCTCTTCGGCCGTTAACAGGTCGATGAGGAAGGCGGCGAGGTTCGCCTCGTTCAGCCTTCCGGCCACGTAGCGGTTGCGCGGGCTGTGGCGGCTGCTTCCGCTGCCGTGGGCGAAGAGCACAAGGCCGCGAGCATCCGGGGGCAACGAAAGATTGCCCTCAAGCGTGACAAGCCCCGCGGGAACATGCACGACGTGCTCGCTATCCCGGTCCATATCCACCTCCGCTATGTCGATCTGGTGCCAGGCGCCGGACCCGCGCTCGCGCGCCCAGCCAATTCCTCTTCGGAAGCGGCAGGCTTGTGGGAAGCCGCAGGCTTGGGCACGGACCTGGCGAGGAGCGCGCGGACCTCTTCATCGCTCGTCTGCGAGAAATCCACGTACCAGCGCCCGACACCCAGCAACGGCTCTGGTGTCGTCGCGCAAACGACCTCGTCGGCGTCCGCCCGCATCGCGTCGCAAGTGTCGGGGCTACCGACGGGAACGGCCGCGACAATATGGGCGGCGTGGTTTTTTCGCAGCGCCTTGATCCCGGCCCGCATGGTCGATCCGGTCGCAAGCCCGTCATCCACGAGGATAATGGTTCGTCCATTCAACTGCGGTGGGGGTCGCCCGTCCCTATAGAGGTGCTCGCGGCGCAGAAGCTCTTTTTCCTCCTTTGCAGCGACCGCGTCGATGACATGTGGCGGGATCGCGAGACCGTTGACGATTTCGTCGTTCAGGACACGTACACCTGAGGGCGCGATCGCCCCCATGGCCAGTTCCTCGTGACCGGGGACGCCGAGCTTGCGCACGACGAAGACGTCGAGCGGTGCCTTGAGTGCCTGCGCGACCTCGTAGCCGACCGGCACGCCGCCTCGAGGCAGCGCCAATACGATCACATCGTCGCGGCCGGCAAAGCGAACGAGTTCCCCGGCGAGTTGCCGCCCGGCCTCGCGGCGATCTGAAAAGATGATAGCCATGACCTTCAATCCGCGTGCATCTGTTTTCCCGGTGGATGTTTTTTCACCAGCCTGCGTCCACATTCCGTGGGATGGCTGCGGCACCGGTACCATTTTGGAACTCGCTCGCTGCCTGGACGTTCCAAGAATAGTTTCGATCGCGAGGTGCCGGCACCGGCACGCGCCTCAGCGCGGATCGGGAAGATCGAAGTAGTGATCCGTACATGCCTCGTCCGGCCAGCTGGCAATCTAGCGATGCGTCGCAACAGGTCCGTCTGGCGACTTGTTGCCTCAGCAATCAGGGAAAGGAAGATCCCATGCAAGTTCAGGAGATCATGAGCCGTCGGACCGAACTGGTCGGCCCGAACACGACAATCAGGGATGCCGCCCGGAAAATGCGGGCCGACAATCTCGGCGCCCTTCCGGTCGGCGAGAATGACAGGCTGGTCGGCATGGTGACAGACCGCGACATCGTGATGCGCGGCGTCGCCGAGGAGCGCTCAGCCGGCAACACGACCGTTCGCGAGGTCATGTCCGAGCATGTCTATTGGTGCTTCGATGACGCCGATATCACCGATGCGGCGAAGATCATGGCCAAGCATCAGAAGATCATGGCCAAGCATCAGGTGCGTCGTCTTCCGGTGATCAATCACGACAAGCGCCTCGTCGGCGTCATCGCCCTGGCCGACCTCGGGCGGACCGATGAGGAAGCCGCCAAAATCGCTCTCGAAGGCGTTTCCGAGGCAACGGACGATCCCCGGCGCTAGACGCTCGCTGGGCGGTTGCCGCCGTGCTCGCCGTTCTTCTCCATCTGGGCTGAACGCCGCCTGCTCAGGCAGCCTTCAGTTTGGCAACTATCGCGCTTTCACTTCTATGCGGCGTGTCTTGTCCTTTGCAGCGGGGTTCTTCGGAAGCTCGACAGCCAAAATGCCGTTTCTGAAAGTGGCCTGCACCTTGTCGGCATCGATCTCCGCTTCCAGCGGGATGGTCCGCTGAAACCGGCCATAACTGCGTTCGCTGTAGGTGCGGCCGCCTTCGCCTTCTTTGTGCTCCGAACGCTTCTCGCCCGTAATAAAGAGGGTGTTTTCGCGCAGCTTGAGCTCAACGTCCTTCTGCTCGAGCCCCGGCAATTCGGCGGTGACCTTATAGGCTTGGTCTGTTTCATGTACGTCGACGCTCGGCCAAAGATCGCCGGCCGTAGTCGCTTCGGCCATCGGCGCGAAGAAGTCGTCGAACAGGCGGTCAATCTGCCGGTGGAATGACGTGAGCGGGTCGCGCGCGGATGGGTAGAGGCTGCGCGATGGCGTCCGGGGCGCCAAATCGTGATGTGCCATGGTTCTTCTCCTGTTTTTTGTGTCTGCATCACTCGTCGCCATGTGATCGGCGACGGCAAACAAAACTCGTCCACCCATGAGGATGTTCCGGTGCCGGCCAAGAAAGGTGGTCGAAAAACAGCGGCAAAAAAGCCGGCCCGAATCCCCTCATGACGGGCCGACAACAGACGGGACCTCCGACAATAAATGCGCATCAGGACATGCGCATGGGGGAACAACGGGCAGGTACGGCTGTTTGGTCACATCACCTAGTCGGATTTGAACGGAAGGAGGATCTCGATGAACGCCACCGGACTCGACGTATTCGACAAGACACTGCAGACCACGAACATCTGGCTCGACGAGATCATGGACGAGATTGGACCGGATCGGCAGGTCGCCTGGCACGTTCTCGGAGCGGTGCTGCACGCCCTGCGCGACCGTATGCAGCCGGATCTTGCAGCCCACCTCGGCTCGCAGCTGCCGATCCTGGTGCGCGGCGCCTTCTATGACCAATATCAGCCTTCCAAAGCTCCCGAGAAGATGCGGTCGCTCGACGAGTTTCTGGCCAAGATCAAGGCGGAGCTGGAATTTACCCGCCCGGTCGATTCCAAGGATGCATTCAGGGTCGTGTCCAAGGTACTCGCCCATCACGTCGGAGAAGGACAGATGCACAAGGTCTGGGAATCCCTGCCGGGCGAGATAAGACGCGTCGCCGAAGCTCAGCAAGCGGCGTGAACGGCGCAGGCGCGGGCTTCTCGCAACCTCCTTGGGGAAATAGCAATGCCACTCACCCTTATCAGCCCAGCGTTCCGGGCAGGCGGAAGAATTCCCGAAAAATATGCGCGTGACGGCCAGAACGTCTCGCCGCCGCTGAAGTGGTCCGGTGTCCCGGATGGTACCAAGAGCCTTGTTCTTGTCGTGCGGGATCCCGATGCACCAAGCGGGATTTTCGGGCACTGGGCGGTGTTCAACATCCCGCCGGATGCCGGGGGACTAGCCGAGGCCGAAGACGGCAAGCCCGGCCCGTCAGCACTCAGGCAAGGCACCAACGATTTCGGCAATGCGTATTACGACGGTCCGCAGCCGCCTGCAGGGCACGGCGTCCACCATTACCACTTCCTGCTGGCCGCGCTCGATGTGCCGAGCCTCAGCGTACCAGGACAGGCGGGCGTGCATCAGGTCTGGAAGCAAGCCCAGAAACACGCATTGGAGGAGACGGAGCTGGTCGGAACCTACGAACGGCCGGCGTGACGCGGGCCGTGTCGGTCGCCGCCTTCACAATGTAATCTGGGCAAGCGGTTTTCGGGCAGGGCCGTGGATGACCGAACCGTCGGCGGCGAAGATCGAGCCGTGGCAGGGACAATCCCAGGTGTGGTCCGCATTGTTCCAGGTTACGGTGCAGCCCTTGTGGGTGCAAATCGCCGAAACCGCCTGGAGTGCGCCTTCGGTGTCTCTCCACGCCGCAATCTTTTCGTCTCCCCTGACGATCACGCCGCCCATACCAGGCGCAATGTCGTGGGTGCTCGAGACGATCGATTGACTGCGGCCGTTCTTGTGGAAGTCCTCAGGATAGGGCCGGGCCGGATCGTAGAGTTTTTGCCATGGGCTCGGGCGGCCGCAGATCAGGTCGGCGATCATCTCGCCCACGGCCGTCCCGTTGGTGATGCCCCAGGCGTTGAAGCCCGTGGCAATGTGGAAGCCGGCGGCCTTGGCGGGATAGGGTTCGCCGGCATATGGGATCCTGTCGGCCGTATCATAGTCCTCATTGCACCAGCGCCAGGCGACGTCGCCGACCGGAAGGTTCTTTCTTGCCCAGTTTTCCAGTTCGACAAACCGCTTGGCCACGTCGCCGTCCCAGCCGGTGTTGAACTTGGGGCCGAGCGTGACCAGCAGTGGCCCTTCGGCATCACGGCCCGTGCGGATGGAATGCGTCGGGTCGTCGATGCCGATGAACATGCCGTCGACAGGGAGGGGATCGTCGATCCGAAAGGCCATGGCGGTGTGGCAGCGCGGTTGCGTCCGGTTCGCCATGCCGACGGGGCTCTTCACCGTCATGTTGGTGGCGACGACGACGTGCCCGGCATCAACGGCGCCGCCATCGGTGACGACGCGCCAGCGACTTGCCTCGTCGATCGAGGTGGCGCGGCTGTTTTCGAAGATCCGACCGCCACGGGCCGTCACCGCTTCCGCCAGGCCAACCAGATACATCGCCGGATTGAACTGCGCCTGGTCGGGGAACCGTAGCGCGGCGGCCGTTACGAAAGGCAGCGGCGCGCGGTCGAGGATCTCGGCCTCCAGCCCGACCTGGCGCGCGGCCTCCGCCTCGGCCGCAATCTCCGCGCAGCGGCTTTCACTGCAGGTGTAGGTATAGGCGTCCTTGCTCTCGAAATCGCAGGCGATGGCGCAGTTGTTAACCCAATCGCGGATTTGGCGCGCGCCGGCGGAATTCGCATCGGCATAGGTCTGCGCCAGGTCCCGGCCAACGCTGTCGATGAGATGACCATAGATCAGCGCATGCTGCGTGGTGATCTTGGCCGTCGAGCGGCCGGTCACCTGGCCGCCTGTGCGCAGGCCTTCGAGGACGACCACCGACCGGCCCGCCTCGCAAAGCCGAAGCGCCGTCGTCAGCCCGACAATTCCAGCACCCACGACAACGGCGTCCGCACGGATCGACCCTTCGAGCTGGGGATAGTTCGTGGAGGCGGCTGCCGCCACCCAACAGCTTCCCGGTTTTCCCAAGAGAATGGCCATTTCAACCGCGCCCCTTGCGTCTCCATGCACTTCCATCGACAACCGCGCCGGCGGAGGAACGTTCCCGAGCTTGGTCGCTTTCAATCATTGTCTCGCCACCCCGGGTCAGAAAAGCGCCGGGAAGGTGCGAGGTGCAGGCCATCACCCAGGTGATCGCCTCGCGGTCGTATTCGTCGCCGGAGCGCCAGTCCTCGAAGAAGGCGTTCAGCCTATCGACACGCCCCGGCCAGATACCGGCGGCCTGCAGGCCGAGCGAAACGCCGTAATTGGTGAAGGCGAACTTGGTATCGCGCAGCCATGGCGCGCGGCTGAAATAACCGGGCGGGTCGACCCACATCGTTTCCAGGGTTCGCAGCGAACGCCTCGTCTGGGCCTCGGCCCACGGCTCGTCGGGAGAGAAATGGGCGAGCCACAGCATCATGCCGAGGCCGAGGTCCTGGTCGATGTCGAGGCTGCGCCAATCGCGCTCCATCAGGGCACGCATCTGCGCGATCTCGGGCGCCAGTTCCTCGTCGTCGAGCATTCGGTAAGAGACGTAGCCGTCATAGGCATCCATGCTGCCGAGGCCGTAGCCGGGGTAAGGACCGCTCAAATCCTCCTGCATCTTCCAGATCACGCCGCGGCCAGGGACCACAAACGCCGGGTGAATGTCCCTCGCCAGCGCAATGCCGCGCTTGCGGTATTCCGGCTTCAGATCGCCGAGACGCGCCAGGGCGAACAGCCACATCGCCAGATAGTGGAAATACTGGCCGTCGCGATCGGCCGCTTCGCCGATCCTCAGTCCGCGCCGGCGGCCGAGCACACGCTCGACATCGGCGACCAGCCGCTCGGCCTCGTCCAGCCAGCGCTCTTCGCCAGTTTCCGCATAAAGCGAGACGTAGAGCACGACCCCGAATGCATCGGTCCACAGATACCGCAAGCCGTTGGGCCAGATGCCTTCGCCGCGCATCCAGTCGAGTTTTTGCAGGACATAATCGACGTCACGCAGCATCGCGCCAAGGCCCGAATCCACGGCAGACTTTGCCGATGTTCGGTTCCATGCGATTGCGGGCATGCGGCATATCTGCCTCCGCTCCGGTTGGCCTTAGCCAGATACCGCGAAACGATCTGATCGGCGGCAGGTTCCTTGGCCGCTTTCACCGGCGCGACCCTCACGATTCTCGCGGAGACTTTGCAGGCTGAAGGAACAGCAGAATTATGATGCGCTGCGCTGGCCACGGATCGGTATCGCAACTGACGCTGCGCCGGAGCCCTTTAAGGTCGCCTGCGGTCTGGCTGCGGGGACGTTGGAAATCGTCGACACACCGGCCGGCGAGCGGACGCGGCTGACCATCGATCGCCAGGCCGACGATCTGGCAGCGACGGTGATCATCGACCGGCCCGGCGGGCCGGAGACGCTTCGCCTCGAACCTGTCGGCGACAACCATCACCGCCTTGAGAGCACCGTCGCCCCTGCCGAACCGCATGAGTTCCAGGCAGGTCTGGTGCTGACCGCGAAAGATCGCGAACAGGTGCTGCCGTTCAAGATGGTCGAACCCGAAGGTCACCATCATTAGGTCGACTGGCGGATATGCGGTTCAATGACCGATCTCGCGGCCTGTGCTGGTCTGTTCCTGGCGGCCTTGCTCGCCGCTACGATCCTGCCGATGCAATCGGAAGCGGTGCTGGTCGAGCTCGTGCTTGCGGATTACTCGCCCTGGCTGCTCATCGGAGTCGCGAGCGTCGGCAACGTGCTTGGATCGGTGATCAACTGGCGGCTCGGGCGAGGCATCGAGCGCTTTCGGGGCCAACGGTGGTTTCCGATGAACCAAGCGCAACTGGACCGCGCGCAAGTGTGGTATCGCCGCTATGGAAAGTGGTCGCTCCTGCAGAGTTGGCTGCGGTTGTCGGTGATCCGCTAACCGTCGTCGCGGGCGTCCTGCGCGCGAGCCTTTTCGGGTTTTCCTTTTGCTGGTCACTGCCGCCAAGGTCGGCCGCTATCTGGTTCTTGCCGCCGTGACCCTGAGCGCGATCTAATCTCACGAAGCCTCTCGAAGCTGAGCTGGTTAGGTCGGCTGGTTCGAAGAGCCTTGTATGATGCGCGCGGACGGGAAGCGCTAGCTCTTTTTGACGGCGACCTTGTCGAGGGCTGCGCGCAGGCCTTTTGCCAGCTTCTGCGTATCGCGCGACCGGTCAACCAAGCTACGGCGCAGCGCTCCAGCCAACATCGACATTGTTAAGACATTCCTGTGGCCGCGCGCCAGGCCTGCACAACGAAGCTGTGCTGGTTCCAGATCATCAGCGCTCCACTCACAGCCATGAGCGCGACCACAAGGCCGCGGAACTGTCGTCCACTTAGGCGTTCGAGCCAGCGCTTGGCCAGCAGATTGGCAAGCGCAGCGCCCAAACCCGCGGCTGCGCCGTACATGACCGCCTGACCACCGAGCGCGCCGAGTCCGGTGAATACCGCGATCTTGACGACATCGGTCACAAACGAGTTCACCGATTTCGTGGCGACCAACGTCTCCTTCTCCGAACCGTAGTTCAGATAGAGCGAATTCAAGACGGGTCCCACCGTGCCCATCAGCGCCGACAACAGCGCGACGATCAGGCCGGCCGGGAGGAACCACCAGCGGCGGGCTCGGTAGCTCCGCTCGCGCGCGCCGCCGCGAAATTCCCAGACTGCACTGATCAGATAGATCCCTATGAGTATCTGGAGCCATTCCGCCCGACTGTTGGCGAAGAGCCAGGAGCCCGCAGCGGCACCGGCGATGGCGCCGGGCAGGTACCAACGGACCAGGCTCCAATCGATGTCGCGCCGGAAGGCCAGGGCGCGGATGGGATTGCCGATGAGCTCGGTCAAGGTGATGACCGGCGCAACCGCCGCGCTCCCTGTGATGAAAGTCACGGCGGGGATCAGCAATAGACCTCCGCCTCCGGCCGAGAGGGTGTTCAGTGTCCAGGTGAGGAACCCCGCCAACGCCAGGAGGCCTAGTCTAATCCAGTCCATCCGATCAGAACGAAGCGGACCTTTGATCGTTCCGAACGCGTTAGTTCGCAAAAGCCCGGCCCGCCCCTTGAGTCTCGTGTGCGATGGAAAGGTGATCTCAGGCGCAATGCTGGTGGCGGAGAGACGCTGTGCCAGAGAACCATTCCCGAGGCGGCGGGAAGAAGGCCGACGATCGCTCCGAGTCGGCCGAACTCCGCCGTTGGACGCGCGCGCGGACGCCCAATCTAGCTCTTTTTGACGGCGACCTTGTCGAGGGCTGCGCGCAGTCCTTTCGCCAGCTTCTGCGCATCGTCGTACGCCCAGAAATGCATGAAGAAGAGCCGCGGTTGCTCATCGAGCATGTGGCTATGCAACGCGGTGATCTCGATGCCGTTATCCAGCATGGCTTTGATAACCGGATTGACCTCCTTTGCTGTCAGCACAAAATCACCCGTGATCGCCGCCTTGCCGCCACCTGTCGATTGGAAGTTAATCGCTATTGCCGAGCCCATGGCCGCCGGCACTTCCATTCCATTTTCCTCGACCGGCTCAGCGCGCGAGATCGTGAACTGGTAGACCGCGCCATTGGCCTTACCCTTATAACCGATGGTTTGGTCGACACCGGCCGTGTCGAACTCGATCTGTGGTGCGGCTTGCGGCTGGGCGCCGCCTCCCATCGGTGTTTTGCTCAGCGCCAATCCGGCATGAAGCGCTGTGGCGAGCGTAACCGGGTCGCCCTGGCCGAAGACGTGCATGTAGAGTGTCATCGGCTCCGCGCGCAGCAAGTGGTTGTGTACCGCAGTGATCTCGATCCCGCTTTCTTCAAGCTTCTTGATGACCGGGTTCACCTCGTCCTGCGTCAGAACGATGTCGCCCATAACCATTGCCTGATCTCCCATGGGTTCGAACGCAATCCAGCCTCCAAGCGCAAATCCGGGTTTCAGGGCCACGCCGTCGAGCGAAACCTTCAGGTCCGTTCGCGGCAGCCCGACCCGGTAGACGCCATCAGGCGTCTCGGTTCCGGATTTGCCGAGCGCCTTAGCGATTGTTTGCCAATCGGGTGCCGCCGATGCCGGTTGGAGCAGCGCCGACATCGCGATCAGCATTGCTCCGGTCACGAGTTTTGCATGCATGGGATTTCTCCTTGTGATCTGCCCCCCAATTTGTCATGCGGCTGCTGGCTTCGTGGCGGGAGGGTCGGCGCCGCGCATGATCGCGGCAATGATTACGATCGCCGGGTCGCGCTCGAGCCCATTTTTGGATCGGGCTCGCCGGCATATGGAATCCTGTCGGCCGTATCATAATCCTCATTGCACCAGCGCCCCACGACGTCGCCGACCGGAAGGTTCTTTCTCGCCCATTTTTCCAGTTCGGCAAACCGCTTCGCCACGTAGCCGTCATAGGCATCCATGCTGCCGAGACCAAAGCCAGGATATGGGCTGCTCAGATCCTCCTGCATCTTCCAGATCACGCCGCGGCCAGGGACCACAAACGCCGGGTGAATGTCCCGCGCCAGCGCAATGCCGCGCTTGCGGTATTCCGGCTTCAGATCGCCGAGACGCGCCAAAGCAAACAGCCACATCGCCAGATAGTGGAAGTACTGGCCGTCGCGATCGGCCGCTTCGCCGATCCTCAGTCCGCGCCGGCGGCCGAGCACACGCTCGACATCGGCCACCAGCCGCTCGGCCTCGTCCAGCCAGCGCTGTTCGCCAGTTTCCGCATAAAGCGAGACGTAGAGCACGACCCCAAAGGCATCGGTCCAGAGATAACGCAAGCCGTTGGGCCAGATGCCTTCGGCGCGCATCCAGTCGAGTTTTTGCAGGACATAGTCGACGTCACGCAGCATCGTCACGCAGCATCGCGCCAAGCCCCGAACTGGCAAAGCCGGCCCGTGTTCGTGTCCCACGATTGTGAGCATGCGGCATGTCTGCCTCCGCTCCGATTGGCCTTAGCCAGATACCGCGAAACGATCTGATCGGCGGCAGGTTCCTTGGCCGCTGTCACCGGCGCGACCGGGAACCCTCGACCTGATCATGAGTTTCGGATCCAGGCGCTCACAACGGGATGCGGGGGTTACCAGTCATTTTCGGAGCCTTTCGATCGAGGAGGCAAAGTTGCGACACCGCCAAATCAGAGTTGACGGAATTACTGTCTTCTTTCGCGAGGAAGGCCCGGCCGACGCTCCGGTGCTTCTGCTGCCGCACGGCTATCCCTGTTCGTCCTATCAGTTTCGAAGGCTGATGCCCGGACTGGCTGATCGCTGGCACACGTTCGCCCCGGATTTTCCTGGCTTCGGCTACAGCGCTACGCCCGACATGGCTGCATTCGGCTACGATTTCGAGACCTATGCCGGGTTTTTGGCGGCTTTCGCGGACGCGCTCGGCCTGTCTCACTATGCGCTCTGGCTGCACGATTACGGCTCGCAGATCGGATTGCGCCACGCCATCGCCTATCCGGAGCGCGTTGCCGCGCTTATCATCCAAAACGGCGACATCTACGAAGACGTGCTCGGCCCGAAATACGCAGCCATCAAGGCGTATTGGAACGACAAGACGCCCGACAAGCATCGCCCGCTGGAAGAAGCGGTGAGCGAGGAGGGCTTCCGGCACGAGTTCATCGGTGAGGTTGGCGAGGCCGTGGCCGAGCGCGTGCCACCGGATCTGTGGAAACTCCATTGGCCTCTGATGGACACGCCGCCCCGTCGGCGGCTTGCGGTCGGCCTGATGGAGAAGCTGGAGGCGAACCTCAACTGGTTCCCGAAATACCAGGCTTATCTGCGCGAACGGCAACCACCGACACTGATCGTCTGGGGTCCCGAGGATGGCTATATGCCGGCCGCATCGGCCCGCGCCTACAAGCGCGACTTGCCGCAAGCAGAGCTCCATCTCCTCAATGGCGGCGGCCACTGGCTACTGGAAACCCATTTCGATGAGGCGCTTGCGTTGGTGCGCGACTTCCTCGCACGCGTTCACAGCCGAGCACCGACGCGACCGTCAGGTAACCAGTTGAAAGCGTGGTGATCCCGACAGGAATCGAACCTGTGACCTACAGATTAGGAATCTGCCGCTCTATCCTACTGAGCTACGGGACCACGCGGCCCGACACATAACCGCTTCGCGACGTTTCGCCAAGAGGCAGCTAGGCCGCTCGCTTGGGTTCGACCGCGAACGGGCTCAGGCCGAGCCAGGTCTGCATTTTGCGCGCGATGTCCTGGTCGCCCGTCAAGATAACTTTCGGCCCGGCCTTCTCGACGGTGATCAGCCCCATCCAGATTTCGGTCATGGTGTGCAGGTCGGTCGAGACGTAGAGATCGACATCGAAGCCCGGATCGTACCAGCAGAGGTCGACCTCGCCGTGCTTCTCGACGATCAGCCACCATGACCGCTTGGAGGCGGGGAGCTCCTGATACAGAAATTGTATCACCGTGCGCCCGTCGGGCAGCGGCGACGCGTTGAGATTGCGCCGCATGTCCCACATCAGCAGCGATGGATCGAGGTTCTTCAGCGACAGCCGCGACTCGACCCATTTCTGGCCCCAAAAACCCATCGCCTCGACGACGGAACGGAGATCCCTGCCTGCCTCGGTCATCCGGTATTCGAAGATGCCTTTCTCGCCGCGCACCTCCTTGCGCTCGACGATCCCGGCCAGTTCGAGCTCCTTGAGCCGTTGCGACAGAAGGGTCGGCGACATTTTGGGGACGCCGCGGCGCAAATCGTTGAAACGGGTCGAACCCGCCACCAATTCGCGAAGCAGAACCATGGTCCAGCGGGTGCACAGCACCTCGGCGGCCATCGATAACGGGCAGAACTGTTTGTATCCAGACTGGGTCACGATGTTGCCTTCCCTCAAACTCCGCCGGAACCGTAGGCCTTTCCCGGCGACGCGGCGAGTACAGAAACTGTACCGGCCCAGTGCGGTGGATTCGAAGTTCCTGCTTTCTGGGTGGCATCAGCATTAGGAACTTCAAATCCAAAACCACACTGGAAATCCAAGCACTTGCTGGTGTGGCTTTTGAATCCGAAATTCGCTCGCTGCGTTGCTCCAAAGTGAATGCGAATTTCGGATTCGCCACACCAGTACAGATCGCGGACTGGCTGGCGCCGGCCCTGCCATGCGACCCCTTGGCCGCTGCACGGGATACCCCTGTGCACGACCAGGAGACATGACCCATGACCGCTTACGTTATCGCAGACATCAAGGTGAGGGCCCCGAAGTGGATGCCGGCCTATGCCGCGTCGGTCCACGACCTCGTTCACAAGCACGGCGGCAGATATCTGTCGCGCAGCGGCAATGTGAAGACGCTCGAAGGCAAGCCGCTCGACACCACGCTGATCGCCTTGATGGCGTTCCCGACCGAGGCAGCGGCGCGCGCCTTCACCGACGATCCTGCCTACGCGCCGTTCGTTTCGGCCCGTCAGGGCGGCAGCGACAGCCGTTTCCAGCTGATCGACAACTCCGATCTGGCCGGAACCATCCCGTATCTGCCGAAGGGATGATCTTGCCCTGCATTCGACGCATCGGGACAGGAATCTCCCAGCAACAACAGCCACAGCGCCCACCTGCCGGACCTCCCTACTTCCGGTGGCCGGCCGGGCTGTGCTTTTCAAGAAGAATGGAATGACTATGACAATCAACTTTCGCAATAGAGTTCTCGCTGCCGCGGCGCTGCTGTCGGCCTGCACTGCGTTGGCGCAGGCGCATCAGGCAGCGCCCGCGTCCGGTCCCAATCCGCTGGCCGACAAGGTACGCGCGGCCAACAGCCGCTTCGAGAATGTGGCGGCGGCGACCGCTGAGGGCTATGCGCCGATTCCCTGCGCCAGCGGCATCACCGGCGGCGCCATGGGCATCCATTACGTCAATCCCGGCTACCTCAAGGACGACGCTGTCGATGTCGCCAAGCCGGAAGCGGTGATGTACGAGCCGATGGCCGACGGCACGCTAAAACTGATCGCCGTCGAATACATCACCTCGAAAGGCCCCGCCTCGCTCGATGGACATCTGTTCAACTTCAACAGCGCCCCCAACCGCTATGGCCTCGGCCCGTTCTACGAGCTGCATGTCTGGGCCTGGAAGGGCAACCCGACCGGCGCGTTCGCGGACATGAACCCGAACGTGTCGTGCGAACCGACGACTGCTGCCAGCCAGTAAGCAGCCGAGCCAGGCGGCGCCAACGCCGCCTGGCCGCGCTGAATTGCGGGGCAGCCGGCAACGGGCGCAAAGACGGCTCAGAGAGCGGAACTTTCGGGATGTCGACGCGCTTTAGTGTCCCGAAGGAGACACCGCATGAGCGCCACCAAAGAGTTCTTTGAGACCTGGCTGCAGGAGAATGTCGGCAATCTGCCGCCCGAGAGCGAGGTGAGCGTCGCCGTCCTGGCGCAGCAATTCGAGCAGGATGCCGATGCTGCCGGCTATGGCCACGAGGTTCGCGAAGACGAACTCGGCAATATCCAGGAGGCGATCGAGGCAGCCCTGACGAAGGCGAGGACAGGCGAAGAGCCGCAGGCTTCCGACGACAATGAGCTGGCGCCGGTCATGGAGGCGCTGGAGGTCGAGGATCCGAAGAGCGGACCGTAGCCGTTGCGGCTCTTGCCTTCCACGCTACATGACCGGGCATGATGGATGCCAAACACCTCACACTCGGCGTCGTGATCGGCGTGGCTATCGGCGTCGTGTTGGACAACATTGTTGCGGGCATTGGTATAGGTATCGCTCTGGGCATTGCCTTCGGCCTTGCCCGGAAGTCGTCCGGCCGGAAGTGACCAGCAGAACATGTCCTGCCCGATTTTGCCACCCAGAGGTGCGGCGGTCGCCGCACAGCCGATGCGGAAGGGCTACGCCGCCAGCGCTGTTTCCGCCAGCTTCACCCAATAGCTCATGCCGTGCGGGATGACCTCGTCGTTGAAGTCGTAGGCTGGGTTGTGCAGGCCGGCGGTATCGCCATTGCCGATGAAGATGAAGGCGCCCGGCCGCGCTTCAAGCATGTAGGAGAAATCCTCGCCGCCCATCACCGGCTGGATGGCGCGGTGCACATGGCTGTCGCCGGCGACGTCGGCCGCGATGTCGCTGGCAAAGACCGTCTCTTCCGGATGGTTGAAGGTGACGGGGTAATTGGCATTGTAATCAACCTCGATTGTCGCGCCGAAGGCAGCGCCCAGGCCTTGGCAAAGTGCGCGGATGCGCTCCTCTGCCTTCTTGGCGACTTCCTTCTTCAGCGTGCGTACGGTGCCGGCGATCTCGGCAGTCTCGGGAATGACGTTATAGGCGTCGCCGGCGTGGAATTTCGTCACCGAGACGACCACCGCCTCGACCGGATCGGTGCTGCGCGAGGCGATCGTCTGCAATGCGCCGACGAGTTGGCTGGTGATGACGATCGGATCGATGGTGCCGTGCGGCATCGCCGCGTGGCCGCCCCGGCCCTTGACGGTGATGGTGAATTCGGCGGTCGCCGCCATGATCGGGCCCGGCCTGATGGCGAACTGGCCGACCGGCAGGCCCGGCATGTTGTGCATGCCGAAAACCTTGGAGATAGCGAAGCGCTCCATCATACCGTCCTTGACCATCTCGTTGCCGCCGCCGCCGCCCTCTTCGGCCGGCTGGAAGATGACCGCGACGGAGCCTGCGAAATTGCGCGTTTCGGCGAGGTATTTGGCGGCACCCAACAGCATTGCGGTGTGGCCGTCATGACCGCAGGCGTGCATCTTGCCGGGGACGGTCGAGGCATAGGATTTGCCGGTGATCTCGTTGAGCGGCAGGGCATCCATGTCGGCGCGCAGGCCGATGGTCGAGCCTTCGCCGTGGCGGCCGCGGATGATGCCGACGACGCCGGTCTTGCCCAAACCCGTCACGATATCGTCGCAGCCGAAAGCCTTCAGCTTCTCGGTGACGAAAGCGGCGGTCTTGAAGACGTCGAAATTCAGCTCCGGCGTCTGGTGCAAATGGCGGCGCCAGCCGGCCACCTCGTCCTGCATTTCGGCGGCTCGGTTCAGGATCGGCATGATAATTCCATTTCGCTGTTGGAGCAGGCGGTCTTGGCCTGCTGCTTTGCAATTGTGCCTGCTGCCTTGCAACCATGCACGCTGCTTTGCATTGTGCTGCTGCTTCCACATTGTGATCGGCAGCACTTTGCCATGTTGACGTCACATAGAGTAAATAGCACCGCGACTGTGGTCCGGGAACAGAGGGCCGGACCATTATCCTGGCGATCGTGTAACGAAATCTTACGGAGCCAGGTGCGACTGCGGCAAGAGGCTATTTCGGTTTTCATGATGCGCTACAGGCATTTCCTCAGACTGTTGGTGGCCGGCACGGTGGTGCTTGCGTCGCTGGCCGGGCCTGCCTTGGCCAATCCGACAATCCTGTTCGACCTGAACAGCGGCAAGATCCTGCAGCACCAGGAGGCTTTCAGGCGCTGGTACCCGGCGTCGCTGACCAAGCTGATGACCGCCTATGTGGCGTTTCGGGCGATTGCCGTGGGCGAGGTCCAGCTCGATTCGCCGATCAAGGTAACGAAACATTCCGCCGGCGAGCCGCCGAGCAAGATGGGCTTCAAGCCGGGCTCGGTGATGCGGTTGGACAATGCGCTGAAGATGATGCTGGTCAAATCGGCCAACGATATCGCCATGGCGGTCGGCGAGAATATCGGCGGTTCGCAAGCGGCTTTCGCCGAACGCATGAACGCCGAAGCGCAGAGGCTCGGCATGAGCGGGTCCCATTTTGTCAATCCGAACGGGCTCTATTCGCCGGACCAGTATACGACAGCGCGCGATCTCGCTTTGCTGGTGATGGCGATTCGCAAGGAATTTCCGCAATATGCCCCCTGGTTCTCGATCGAAGGCCTTGCGGTCGGCAAGAAGGCGATCTCCAACTACAACCTGCTGATCGGCCGCTATCCGGGTGCCGACGGCATGAAGACGGGTTTCGTCTGCTCGTCCGGCTTCAACATGATCGGCTCGGCGACCCGCAACGGCCGCACCCTGGTCGCCGTAGTGCTCGGCGAGCAATCGGCCATTACCCGTGCAGAGGCGGCGGCAAAATTGCTCGACCAGGGCTTTGCAACGCCGGCGCCGAGCTGGCTGACGGTAGCGGCGCTACCCACCTATGGCGATACCATTTCGGCCAACGACATGAATGACGAAATCTGCAAGAAGAAGCCGGTCGAGGAGCAGTCGGAAACCGCAGCCGCCGTCGGCGACAAGGGCAAGGACGTGCCGAAATCGCCCTATCAGGAAAAGCTCGACCATGTACCGACGCTGATCGCCGTCGGCCTCGGCGGCGCCACGGGACCGAAGCCGAAGGCGATGCTCGACGCCTCCGGGCAGGAATATGCCGACGTGCCGCTGCCGACATGGCGGCCGGACCGGGCGCCGCCGGCCGGCGCCGAGCCAATTGTGGCCGGATCCGCCACCGCCGCGCAGGTCCAGCAGCCGGCCAAGGCGCTGAACTAGCCGCATGGCCGGCTTCCCGATCCCCGTTTCGGTGCTCACCGGCTTTCTCGGTGCCGGCAAGACGATGCTGCTCAACCGGCTGCTCCGAGATCCGGCGCTCGCCGACACCGCCGTCATCATCAACGAGTTCGGCGAGGTGGCGATCGACCATCTCCTGGTCGAGCAGGCCTCCGACGGCATCATCCAGCTCTCCGACGGCTGTCTCTGCTGCACGGTGCGCGGCGAGCTGGTCGATACGCTGGCTGACCTCGTCGACCGGCTGCAGACCGGCCGCATCGACCGGCTTGCCCGCGTCATCGTCGAGACCACCGGGCTCGCCGATCCCGCCCCCGTACTGCAGTCGATCATGGCACACCCCGCCCTGGTCCAGGCCTTCCGGCTCGACGGCGTCATCACCCTGGTCGATGCCGTCAACGGCAATGCGACGCTCGATGCGCATGTCGAGGCGGTGAAGCAGGTGGCCGTCGCCGATCGCATGGTGCTCAGCAAGGCCGACCTGACCACGGATGCAGGCGATGTCGAGGCGTTGCGGGCGCGGCTCAGGCAGCTCAACCCGGGCGCCGTGGTGCTCGACGCGGGCGAGGCAAGCACCGCGACCCTGTTCGATAGCGGCCTCTACAATCCGGCCACCAAATCCGTCGATGTGCAGCGTTGGCTGGGCGAACAAGCCGGCCACGACCATGACCACGGCGGGCATGACCATGCCGACCATGATCACCATGACCACAGGCACGATTCCCGCGTGCGTTCGTATTCGCTGGTTCATGACGGGCCGGTGCCGTTTTCGGCAATCGAGATGTTCCTCGATCTGTTGCGCTCGGCGCATGGCGAGCGCCTTTTGCGGATGAAAGGCGTCATCGAGCTTGCAGAAGACCGGTCGCGGCCGCTGGTTATCCATGGCGTGCAGAAGATCCTGCATCCGCCGGTGCAACTGCCGGCCTGGCCGGACAGCCAGCGCGGCACCAGACTGGTGCTGATCACGCTCGACATGCCCGAAGACTATGTCCGGCGGCTGTTCGCCGCCTTCACCAACCGGCCGTCGATCGACACGCCGGATCGCGCAGCACTGGAAAGCAACCCGCTGGCTATTGCCGGATCGTGATCTCCCCCCTTGAGGGGGAGATGTCGCCGAAGGCGACAGAGGGGGTCGCCTCGGCTGGCGCCCCTGTGGGACGAAAGAAAAGGTTGGCGCTTCACGCGCGGCAACCCCCTCTGGCCTGCCGGCCATCTCCCCCTCAAGGGGGGAGATTATCCCGCTCAGCCGCTTTCGCCAGAACGAGCTAAGTCGAGACTCAGCCGATCCCGCGCTCGACCAGGAAGCGGTGGCCGCCTGCCATCGCCGTCGTTTCGATCAGCCGATGGCCGCTCTCGGCGCAGAAGGCGGGAATGTCGATGACGGCGAGCGGGTCGGTGGTTTCGAGCCACAGGCGGCTGCCCGGCTGCATTGCGGCCAGGCGCTTTTTTGCCTTGAGCACGGGCAACGGGCAGTTCAAGCCTTTGAGGTCGTAGACGGCGGCGGGGCTGGTTGAGGGCCTGTCTTCCTGGCCCCCATCTTCCTGTTCAAGCATGAACCTCAGCCGCCAAACATGCCGAGCAGCTTCTTCTTCAGCCTTGTCGCCGTGCTTTCGGCGTCCGCAGCCTGCGTTTCGACTGCCGGGGCGGCCTCCGATGGCGCTACGGTGGCGGTGGCGACAGGCACCTCGGCGGCGGTCTTGGCAGCTTCCTTTTCGGCTAGCGCCTGGGCTTTTGCAGCTTCCTTCTCGGCCAAGGCCTGTGCCTTGGCTGCCGCTTTCGCTGCCTTCGCCGCTTCTATCGCGGCAAGCCGCTGTTCCTCGGCCTTCTGCTTGGCAGCCTTTTCGGCGTCGAGCGCTGCCATCTTGCGGCCCGCCGGCGAATCGATGCGGCCCATGCGCGCCGTTTCGGCCACCGTGCCGTCCGGGTTGAGCGAGGGCGGCTCGATCGGAACGCGTTCGCCGCGGGCACGCCGCTTCGACCAGTCGGAAACGATGCTGGCTTCCTTGATCCCGGCGATGGTCGGCTTGGGTGCCGGCACGCTGGCCTTCATGGCGCCGTTGAAGGCCGCCTCATAGGTGCTTTGATAGGCGTTGATGGCGCTCTTCAGCGAATCGGGCTGGGTGGTCACAGGGCAAGCGCCGGTCGGATTAAACGTCGAGCCGTCGGCCGCTACCTGGTTGAAGACGTAGCGCTTCTCGCAGACGTCGACTTTCGGCGGCACCTTGGTAACCTCGAAATTGTCGTAGCCGACCTTCAGCATCTTCCAGAATTCGTAGTTCGGATCGTTGCGATAGCGCGCCATGTTGGCTGCGGTCATGCGGAACGGAAAAGCCTGGATCTGGAACTCGGTCTGGCCGCCCTGGAAGGCGTCGCGGCCGAAAGCGTAGATCTGCTCGATCTGGGCGTCGGTCATCGAATAGCAGCCGGACGACGAGCAGGCGCCATGGACCATCAGGTTGGAACCGGTGCGGCCATTGGCGCGGTCATAGGCGTTCGGGTAGCCGATGTTGAAGGACAGGTGATAATTCGACCGCGGGTTCATCTGTGCCGGGCGGACCGTGTAAAAGCCTTCCGGCGCCTGGCGGTCGCCTTCGGTGAACTTCGGTCCGAGCTTGCCCGACCATTTGCAGATGTCGTAGCTGGCGACCAGGTCGTAGCGGCCGTTGGTCTTGGCCTTCCAGATTTCGAGCTTGCCTTCTTCCTTGAAGATGCGGGCCATCACCGAAGAGGTGCGGACCATTCCCTTGGCCTTCATCTCGGCCAGGATCTTGTCCGGCAGCGGCTTGTTGGCTTGCGGCGCAAAATCCTTCATCGAAGCGTCATTGCAGCCGGCGACGCCGATCGCAGCGATCAGAACTCCGGTGCGGGCAAGCTTGGCAAACATGGATATGGCTATCGTCTTCATCTCTGCGCCGCGGATGCCGCAGCTGCTAAACCGACCGCTGACGGACCTTAAGCCCGTTAACCTTGAAAATTCCTTACCGCAAGCATGCGGCGCGTCCCCTTGCGTTAAGCTCACTGAGCCGAATGCAGCGGCATTTTTGTGGCGAAACTGGTTCACGCCGCCACATTTCAGGCCGCGTGCCTGCGTTGGTTACAGATTGCGGCCCATCGCCAGGTATTTCTCGCGGCGATGCTCGCGGAAGTCGGTGTTGGCGCCGGAGAATTCCTTCATCGTCCTGGCGATGAGGTCGCCGGTGGCGGCGATCACCGTTTCGGGGGCGCGATGGGCACCGCCGAGCGGCTCGGCGATGATGGCGTCGATGATCTTCAGCTCCAGCAGGTCCTGCGCCGTGATCTTCATATTGGTCGCAGCATCCTTGGACCGCGTGGTATCGCGCCACAGGATCGAGGCGGCGCCCTCCGGCGAGATCACCGAATAGATGGCGTGTTCGAGCATGTAGACGCGGTTGGCGGTGGCGATCGCTATAGCGCCGCCCGAGCCGCCTTCGCCGATCACCACCGAGATCGACGGCACCTTCAGGCCAAGGCAGGCCGAGGTCGAGCGGGCGATGGCTTCCGCCTGGCCGCGCTCTTCGGCGTTGACGCCGGGATAGGCGCCGGCCGTGTCGACCAGCGTCAGCAGCGGGATCTGGAAGCGGTCGGCGAGTTCCATCAGCCGCACCGCCTTGCGGTAGCCCTCCGGCCGCACCGAGCCGAAATTATGCTTCAGCCGGCTTGCCGTATCGGAACCCTTCTCCTGGCCGATGATCGCCACCGGCTCGCCGCGAAAGCGGGCGAAGCCGCCGACGATCGCCTGGTCCTCGCCGAAATTGCGGTCGCCGGCAAGCGGCGTGAAATCGGTAAGCAGGCCCTTGATGTAGTCGATGCAATGCGGCCTGTCCGGATGGCGCGCCACCTGCACCTTCTGCCATGGCGTCAGCGCCTTGTAGGCGTCGCGCAGCGCATCGCGCGAGCGCTTCTCGAGACGTGCGATCTCATCGCCGACGTCGACCGCCTCGCCGTTCTCGGCAAGCTTCTTCAGCTCAAGGATCTTGCCTTCGAGATCCTGCACAGGCTTTTCGAAATCGAGGTAATTGTACATTCTTGGGCGAACCGGCAAGTCGGAAGGCAATGACTGACGCAAGCCCGAAAATGCAGGCTGGGCGCGGTGGAGCGTCGTTCTCACATAGCGATATGACGCCTAGTCGGCAAGCGGATGATGATCGTTGACCAGACGCACCAGCCGCTCCTCCAGCACATGCGTGTATATCTGCGTCGTTGAAATATCGGCATGGCCGAGCAGCTGCTGCACGGCCCTGAGATCGGCGCCGTTCTGCAGCAGATGGCTGGCGAAAGCATGGCGCAGCACATGCGGCGATATCTTCGCCGTGGCAATGCCGGCCCGCGCGGCAAGCCCTTTCAGCTCGCGGGCAAAGACCTGTCTCGAGAGATAGCCGCTGTCGGCGGCGGCCGGAAACAGGAACGGGCTGTCGGCAAAAGCCGGCACCGTTGCCCGTGCGGCAAGCCATGTCCGCATCGCCGCGCGCGCCTTGGCCGACAGCGGCACCATGCGCTCCTTGTTGCCCTTGCCGCGCACCATGAAGAAGCGGTCGTCGCGCTGTGCCACCGTCACGGGAAGGCCGACCAGCTCCGAAACGCGCAAGCCGGTGGCGTAGAGCACCTCGACCAGTGCGTGCAGGCGCAGCGCCGCCAGCCTGTCGCCGTCATGCATGGAGGGGTCCATCGCCTCCTGCGCCGCGCGGTCGAGCAGCCGGCCGGTATCGGCCTCGCTCATCGTCTTAGGCAGCGGCCGGCCCTTCTTCGGACTGTCCAGCGTGCCGGTCGGATCGTCACCCCGCAGGCCTTCGGCGTAGAGGAACTTGAAGAACTGCCGGATCGCCGACAATTTGCGCGCCTGCGAGGTGGCGGCAAAGCCGCGCGCGGCGATGTCGTCGAGATAGGCACGGATGTCGGCGCTGGTGGCAGCGGCAAGCCCACCGCCGATCCCGGCGGAAGCGTCTTCGAGGTCGCGGCGATAGGAGGAAAGCGTGTTTTCGGCCGCGCCGCGCTCGGCGCTCATCATCTCCAGGAAGGCTTCGATGCGGGCGGCGCTGTTCATTTTTTGGGATTGAGCTTTTCTGGAGGGATACGCACGCTCATTTCCGCCTTCCTCGGCTCGACGAACATGACCAAGGCGAACATCGCGCCATAGACAATGCCGGCCAGAATCGCGAGCGTCACGACAAAGCGAAACAGTGTTGGCATTAATTTTCGCCCGTCGTCTTATTCTGCATTTCCAACCCTGTGCCCTTATGAGACGCCAATCCGGCCAATTCAAGGGTGAAGCCCATAGTCCCGGTTGCGCCGCGCTTGACGCAAACAGGCTTTTGATGTCGATACGCCGCCAAAGAGGCCCTAGAAGCATGAACGCGCTACCAGCAAATCCTCCGGGCGAGAGCCATGCCGCGCTGCTCGGCCGGCTGGGCGGCCGTTCCATCGTCTTTGTCGGGCTGATGGGCGCCGGCAAGACGGCGATCGGCCGCAAGGTGGCGGCGATGCTGGCACTGCCCTTCATCGACAGCGACCAGGAGATCGAAAGCGTCTCGCGCATGAGCGTCCCGGACCTGTTCGAGCGCTATGGCGAGGCGGAGTTCCGGGCACTGGAGCAGCGCGTCATCCTGCGTGTGCTGGAGCACGGGCCGCAGGTGCTGTCGACCGGCGGCGGTGCCTTCATGAACGCGCAGACGCGCGAGGCGATCGCCAGCCATGGCGTTTCGGTTTGGCTGAAGGCCGAGATCGACCTGTTAATGGAGCGCGTTTCCAAGAAACAGAACCGGCCGCTGCTGAAAAGCGCCGATCCGCGCGCCGTGCTTGAACGGCTGATGGCGGAACGCTACCCGGTTTATGCCGCGGCCGATGTCATCGTGCCGACCCGCGACGACCGCAAGGAGATCATTGCCGCCGAAGTGGTGGACGCGCTGCGCGGCCATCTCGGCGTTGCCGATATTGACGAGGTGCGGTCGTGAGCGCTGATGCAACGGTCTCTGTCGAAGTCGGGCTTGGCGAGCGTGCCTACGATATTTTGATCGGTCCCGGCCTGCTGTCACGCGCCGGCGCCGAGATTTCGCGCCGTCTGCCGGGGACGCGGGCGGCGGTCGTCACCGACGAAAACGTCGCGGCCGCGCATCTCGCGACGCTTGCGGCCGGCCTGGCAAGCGGTGGCATCCAGCATGCCGTCATCACGTTGCCGCCAGGCGAAAAGACCAAGAGCTTTGCGCATCTCGAAGAGGTGGTCGACGGCGTGCTGGCCGCCAAGCTGGAGCGCGGCGACGTCGTCATCGCGCTCGGCGGCGGCGTCGTCGGCGACCTCGCCGGCTTTGCCGCCGGCATCGCGCGGCGCGGCATGAACTTCGTGCAGGTTCCGACCTCGCTGCTGGCGCAGGTCGATTCCTCCGTCGGCGGCAAGACCGGCATCAACAGCAAGCGCGGCAAGAACCTGGTCGGGGTATTCCACCAGCCGAAGCTGGTGCTGGCCGACACCGAAGTGCTCGACACGCTGCCGATCCGCGAGTTTCGCGCCGGCTATGCCGAACTGGCCAAATACGGGCTGATCGACCGGCCCGAGTTTTTCGCCTGGCTGGAAGAAAACTGGCGTCAAGTGTTTGCCGGCGGGCCGGAGCGGGCTGCGGCCATCGCCGAGGCCTGTCGTGCCAAGGCCGACGTCGTTGCCCGCGACGAGTTCGAGACCGGCGACCGCGCGTTGCTCAATCTCGGCCACACCTTCGGTCATGCGCTGGAGGCGGCGACCGGCTATGACGGCGCAAGGCTCGTGCATGGCGAGGGCGTCGCCATCGGCATGGCGCTGGCGCACCGCTTTTCGTCAAGGCTCAATTTGGCGAGCCCCGACGACGCGGCGCGTGTCGAGGCGCATCTTCGCGCCGTCGGTCTGCCCTGGCGCATGGCCGACGTTCCAGGCGAACTGCCCGACGCCGAGACGCTGTCCTCCTTCATCACCCAGGACAAGAAGGTGTCGCGCGGCGCGCTGACCTTCATCCTGACGCGCGGCGTCGGCCAGGCCTTCATCGCCAGGGATGTGCCGGCCTCGGAAGTGCTGGCGTTCCTCCGGGAGAACCATCCGGGTCGGCAGGAAAGCCGGCCGGGATGAGCCAGGCCGGCTGGATCGCGGCTGCCGTGCTCGCCGGCCTCGGCGTGCTGGGCTTCGTCTTGCGCCGGCGCCTGCTCGCCGCCTTCGGCTACGAGCTGCAACGCATGGAGCCGCAGCGCTCTGCGCGCGAGGAACTGCGCGGCGCCGTCGACGATTTCCGCCGCGACGGCCAGGTGGTGCGCGAGGACCGCGCCCGCATCGGCGGCCTGTTCGACCTCGAGGAGCTCGAAGTGTCGGACGTCATGGTCCACCGCACCAATATGCGCTCCGTCAACGCCGACGACCCGCCCGAAGCGGTGGTTCGCGAGATCCTGCAGAGCCCGCACACCCGCATGCCGTTGTGGAAGGGTTCGCTCGACAACATTGTCGGCGTGCTGCACGCGAAGGATCTGCTGCGCGCGCTGAACGAGGTCGGCAACGATTTTTCCAGGATCGACGTGATGAAGATCGCGTCGAAACCGTGGTTCGTGCCCGACACCACGACGCTTCAGGAGCAGCTCAATGCCTTCCTGCGCCGCAAGGCGCATTTCGCCATCGTCGTCGACGAATATGGCGAGGTTGAAGGGCTGGTGACGCTGGAAGACATCATCGAGGAGATCGTCGGCGAGATCGCCGACGAGCACGACATCGACATCCAGGGCGTCAAACAGGAGGCCGACGGCTCCGTCGTCGTCGACGGCACGGTGCCGATCCGCGACCTTAATCGGGCGCTCGACTGGAACCTGCCGGACGAGGAAGCCACCACCATCGCCGGCCTTGTCATCCACGAGGCGCAGTCGATCCCGGACGAAAAGCAGGCCTTTACGTTTCACGGCAAGCGCTTCGTCGTCATGAAGCGCGACAAGAACCGTATCGCGCGGCTGAGGATCAAGCCGGCGATGCTTGGAGAATGACAGTGCGCACCTTGTGGCAGCCGTGGGCAGTCAGGCGTTGATGAAGATCGATCGGCGAAGCCTGCTTCTGGCGTCGATGGCGGCGCTGCTGCCGGGACAGGCTGCGGCGGCATTGCGGCTGCGTTCGCCGTCGCCCGAAACCTTCGACTATGGGCCGGCCAAGCTCGACATTTATTCCCGCGACGGCGCAAGCGGCCTGCCGGTCGTCTTTTTCGTCCATGGCGGCGCCTGGCGAGTCGGCAACCGCGGCAACGTCAATGCCAAGCCGCAATTCCTGCTCGACAATGGCTTCGGCTTCGTCTCGATCGACTACCGGATGCTGCCCAAGGCCGACGTCGCCACCCAGGCGGCAGATGTCGAACTGGCCTATCGTTACGTCCGCGCCAACATCGCCAGGCATGGCGGCGATCCGGACCGGATCGTCGCCATGGGCCATTCGGCCGGCTGCCATCTCGTCGCATTGACCGGGCTGCGCGGCGGCCTGCCCGGCGTCGCAGCGCTGGTTCTCGACGACACCAGGGCCTACGATCTGGAGGCGCTGGCCAGAAGCGGCGGCATGGCAGGGGTCTATGCCCGCGCCTTTCCCGATCCGGCACAGTGGCGCGCGCTGTCGCCTGTCACCTATGTGGAAGGCCGCAAGCACCCGCCGACCTTCATCGCCCATTCGCGGGCGAAAGCCCGCGCGGCGGACGCGCAGGCCTTCGCCGGGCGTCTGCGCGCCACCGGAACCAGGGTCACGCTGTTCGACGGCGGCGCCTATTCGCACATGTCGATCAATCGCGACTTCGGCACCGAGGGCGATGCATTGACCGCAGCGGTGATGGCTTTCCTGAGGGCGAGCCTCGGCTGAAATCTACCAGCGGGTCTTTTCGCCGGGCGCTGCCGGCTCGATCGCCAGGGCATGCACGCCGGATTTCAATTCCTCGGCCAGCAATGTGTTGATGGCGCGGTGACGTTCGACGCGGCTCATGCCGGCAAAGGCTGGCGCGACGATGCGGACGCGGAAATGCGTCTCGCCGGCGCCGTCGAAGGTGGCGTGATGGCCGGAATCCACATGATGATGCCCGGCATGGAGATGGCTTTCGTTGATGACGTCCAGCCGTTCCGGCGAAAACGCCTTTTTCAGCTTATCTTCCATCGTTGCCTGTATGGACATCGCCGCTTCCCTTCACCACATCTATGTCATCGCACAAAATTCGCAATTCGCCGGTTTTATGCCGCGATTCAGCGGTTAGGGCGATCATCGCGAAAATGTCAATTCTTGTTTCGCATGCGCGAACAGCCCATAAATGGGTGAGATGAAGCCGTACCCAAAATATTTCGAAAAGATTCGCATCCGCCCGGAGAAGGACGCGGAGCTGAAGTCGCGTTCGCCGATCTGCCAGTGGGATGGCTGCAAGGAGGCCGGTACCCACCGTGCCCCGGTCGGACGGATGAAGGAAGGCGAGTATTTCCAGTTCTGCTTCGACCATGTGCGCGAGTACAACAAGGGCTTCAATTATTTCTCGGGCGTTCCCGACACCGAGATCGCCCGCTTCCAGAAGGAAGCCATGACCGGCCACCGGCCGACCTGGAAAATGGGCGTCAACGGCGCATCGACCCGCTCCTCGCCGGACTTTGCCCAGGCGCGCTCCGGCCGCGCCGGCTACTACAATCGCATGCGCGATCCGTTCGACCTGTTCAAAGGCCCGAAGGACCCGCGCGAAGCACGCGAGCGCAAGGCCAAGCCGCTTGAGGCCAAGGCACTGGAAACGCTTGGCCTTGATACAAAGGCAACTGGCAAGGATATCAAGGCGCGCTATAAGGAACTTGTGAAACGCCACCATCCGGATGCGAATGGCGGCGACAGAGGTTCGGAAGACCGGTTCCGCGATGTGCTCCAGGCGTATCGCGTGCTCAAGCAGGCAGGTTTGTGCTGAGCGACCTTACGGTTCGTGTCGTTTTCCAACTTTCATAAGGTTGGAAAAGGCTCTAAGACCGCCCCCGAACAAAATCGATTGCCGGCGAAACGCGGCGTTTCGCTTGTGGAGACGTTGATAGAGATGAACAAGGTCGATCGCGACATCGCCAACCTGCCCGACACCACGGTGTCGGTGAAGGAGACATTCGGCTTCGACTCCAAGATGGTGGTGCCGGCCTATGCGGTGACGAGCGAGCATGTCCCCGACATCGACCCGGACTACCTGTTCGACAAGAACACGACCATGGCGATCCTCGCCGGCTTTGCCTATAACCGCCGGGTCATGGTGTCCGGTTACCACGGCACCGGCAAGTCGACGCATATCGAACAGGTCGCCGCCCGCCTCAACTGGCCTTGCGTGCGCGTCAACCTCGACAGCCATGTCAGCCGCATCGATCTCGTCGGCAAGGACGCCATCGTCGTCAAGGACGGGCTGCAGATCACCGAATTCCGCGACGGCATCCTGCCCTGGGCCTATCAGCACAATGTCGCGCTGTGCTTCGACGAGTACGATGCCGGCCGTCCGGACGTGATGTTCGTCATCCAGCGCGTGCTGGAATCGTCGGGCCGGCTGACGCTGCTCGACCAGAGCCGGGTCATCCGCCCGCATCCGGCCTTCCGGCTGTTCTCGACCGCCAACACGGTCGGGCTGGGCGACACCACCGGCCTCTACCACGGCACCCAGCAGATCAACCAGGCGCAGATGGACCGCTGGTCGATCGTCACCACGCTGAACTACCTGCCGCACGACAATGAAGTGAACATCGTGCTGGCCAAGGCCAAGCATTACCGCGACGGCAAGGGCAAGGAGATCGTCAACAAGATGGTGCGTGTCGCCGACATGACGCGCTCGGCCTTCATCAACGGCGATCTGTCGACGGTGATGAGCCCGCGTACGGTTATCACCTGGGCCGAGAATGCCGAGATCTTCGGCAATATCGGCATGGCGTTCCGGCTGACCTTCCTCAACAAATGCGACGAGCTCGAACGCTCGCTGGTGGCCGAGTTCTACCAACGCGCCTTTGGCGAGGATCTGCCGGAATCGGCTGCCAATGTGGTGCTGGGCTAAGCAGAGTCTCGATGGCGGGTCCGGGCGACAATACGCGAAACAAATCCAAGACCGGCGCTGAGAACGACAGCTTCAAGCGCGCGGTTACCGTCTGCATGCGCGCCATCGCCGGCGACAAGGATCTCGAGGTCGGCTTCGCCAAGGATCGGCCGGCACTGGCCGGCAGCCGCGCCCGGCTGCCGGAACTGCCGAAGAAGGCATCGAAGGCGGACATCGCCATCACCCGCGGGCTCGGCGATTCCATGGCGCTGAAGCGCGCCTGCCACGATGCGCGCATCCACACCAGGCTGGCCCCGGAAGGCAAACAGGCCCGCGCCATCTATGACGCGGTAGAGCAGGCCCGGGTGGAGGCGATCGGCAGCCGCGCCATGCAGGGCGTCGCCGACAATATCGGCTCGATGCTCGAGGACAAATACGCCAGGGCCAACCTCGTCGACGTCAAGGACAAGGCCGACGCGCCGATCGAGGAAGCGCTGGCGCTGATGGTGCGCGAAAAGCTGACCGGCCGCACTGTGCCGAAGAGCGGCGAACGGCTGGTCGATCTCTGGCGCCCCTGGGTCGAGGAAAAAGCCAGTGCCGATCTGGACGGGCTGTCGGCAAAGCTCGACGACCAGCAGGCGTTCGCCCGCGTCGTGCGCGAGATGCTCGCCTCCATGGAAATGGCCGAGGAGCTCGGCGATGACCAGGAGACGGAAGACTCCGAGGACAACGACGAAAACCAGCCGCAAGGCGAGGAGCAGAGCGAGGAGGGCGGCGAAGACGATTCGGGCTCCGAGCAGTCGCAATCCGAGGATACCGAGGCATCGTCGGACGACGAGCAATCGGCCGAGACGGAAGCCTCCGACGCCACCGCCGAGGATCTCTCCGACGATGACGACGCCGATGCGGAGACGCCCGGCGAGGCGCGCCGCAACGACAATCCCTTCACCAATCTGCCGAAAGAGATCGACTACAAGGTCTTCACGACCGCCTTCGACGAGACCGTAGGTGCGGAGGAACTGTGCGAGGAGGAGGAGCTCGACCGGCTGCGCGCCTTCCTCGACAAGCAGCTCGCCAACCTTTCCGGCGTCGTCGGGCGGCTGGCCAACCGGCTGCAGCGCCGCCTGATGGCGCAGCAGAACCGCTCCTGGGATTTCGACCTCGAAGAAGGCTATCTCGATCCGGCACGGCTGGTGCGCGTCGTCATCGACCCGATGCAGCCGCTGTCCTTCAAACAGGAGCGTGATACCAAATTCCGCGACACGGTGGTGTCGCTGGTGCTCGACAATTCGGGTTCGATGCGCGGCCGGCCGATCACCGTCGCCGCGACCTGCGCCGACATCCTGGCGCGCACGCTGGAACGCTGCGGCGTCTCGGTCGAAATCCTCGGCTTCACCACCCGCGCCTGGAAGGGCGGACAGGCGCGCGAGAAATGGCTGAAGGAAGGCAAGCCGCCGAACCCCGGCCGGCTCAACGATCTGCGCCACATCATATACAAATCCGCCGACCATCCGTGGCGGCGGGCGCGCCGCAATCTCGGCCTGATGATGCGCGAGGGCCTGCTCAAGGAAAACATCGACGGCGAGGCGCTGCTGTGGGCGCACAACCGGCTGATCGCGCGGCCGGAGCAGCGCAAGATCCTGATGATGATCTCCGACGGCGCGCCGGTCGACGATTCGACGCTGTCGGTCAACCCCGGCAATTATCTCGAGCGGCATCTGCGGGCCATCATCGAACTCATCGAGACGCGCTCGCCGGTCGAGCTTTTGGCCATCGGCATCGGCCACGACGTCACCCGCTACTATCGCCGCGCCGTCACCATCGTCGATGCCGAAGAACTGGCCGGCGCCATGACCGAGCAGCTGGCCTCGCTGTTCGCCGAGGAAACCGTGCGCGACACGCGGCGCGGCGGCATGCGGCGCGCCGGATGATTTTTTCCCGCGGCGGCTTTTGGCAGAAGCTTTTGGCCGCCATTGCGTTGTTAGGCATCAGTTTGGCGCCAGCTGTCGCTGCCGGCCCGGCCTCGGTCGAGCCGGCCGAAATCACGGCACGGCCGATCAGCGAATTCCACATCGGCCGGCCGGACAAACAGTTCGGGCCGCTCGAATTCATCGGCGGGCTCGAAATGACCTCGTCGACGCGCGATTTCGGCGCGCTGTCGGCACTTCGGTTCCTCGAGCCCGGCAGCGATTTCATCGGCGTCGCCGACACCGGCTTCTGGTTCTTCGGCACCCTCGTCCACGATGCCGAGAAGCGGCCTTCCGGCATCCAGAATTTTCGCATGCAGCAGATGGTCGATTCGGCCGGTCAGCCGATCGACGAGAAATGGGCGGTCGATGCCGAAGGCCTCGCGGTGAAGGACGGCATTGCCACGGTCGGTTTCGAGGGCGATCACCGTATCGCAGAGTTCAAGATCGATCTGGACGGCATGAAGGCGCCGTTCAGGCAATTGGACTTCCTGATTCCAGCCTGGGAACTTCGCCGCAATCGCGGCTTTGAGACCGTCACCCGCGCCAACCCCAACGGGCAGCACGCGGGCGGACTGGTCGTGGTGTCGGAAAAGAGCCTCGACAAGGCCGGCAACATCTTTGCCGCGATCATCGAAGGGCCGCACAAGGGCGTCTTCACCGTCAAGCGCAATGGCGATTTCGACATCACCGACGGCGCCTTCCTGCCGGACGGCGACCTGTTGCTTCTGGAGCGCAGTTTTTCGATGGCCGGCGGCGTCAAGATGCGGCTGCGGCGCATCTATGGCGAAAGCGTCGAGAAGGGCGCCGTCGCCGACGGGCCGGTGCTGCTCGAAGCCGACATGGGCTACCAGATCGACAACATGGAAGCGCTCGACGTCTGGACCCGCGACGATGGCGCGCTGATCGTGGCGCTGATGTCCGACGACAACCACTCGATCCTGCAGCGCAATCTTTACCTGGAATTTGTGCTGCACGAGGATTGACGCGCGACCGGCCTGCTGGCTGACAGCATCGCTGGCGTTTCCGCGCCGTTTTGCAGCGCAGGCAATTTCCCCTGGCAATGACCCGCGTCGCGGGTTTTCCAGCCGGCTCTCACCATCCGAAAAAATACTTTAGTCGTGACTTGACAATTTGCGTCATCGGCGAAATACTCAAGTCCATGCTTAAGTATTCCGGGATCGACAGCATCCTGCGGGCTCTTGCCGAGCCGACGCGCCGGGCAATCCTGGAAAGGCTGAGCCGCGGGCCAGCCACCGTCAGCCAGTTGGCGGAGCCGTTCGGCATGACCTTCGCTGCCGTACTCCAGCATCTCCAGGCGCTGGAAGCGTGCGGGCTGATCCGCAGCGAGAAGGTCGGACGCGTGCGCACCTGCCGGATCGAGCCCGGCGGGCTAGCCCCGCTCGCCGACTGGATCGCCGCGCGCCGTACACCGGCCGAACGCCAGCTCGACCGTCTCGGCCAGATCCTGGCGGAGACTGACCAACCGGACGCAACACCCCACGACCAGGAAAAGGACGAAAAGAAATGAACCAGATTGCCCCCGTGAACGACCAGTCCGTCATCCATTCAAGCTTCACGATCGAGCGGACCTACCCGCAATCGCGCGAACGCGTCTTCCTCGCCTTTGCCGACAAGGCGACGGTGCGGCGTTGGCGCGTCGAAGGCGACGGCTTCACCATCGCCGAATTCACTTTCGATTTCCGTGTCGGCGGCAGCGAGGTTTCGCGGTTCAGCTACCAGGGCGGCCCGGAGATCAGGCTCGATGCGCAGTTCCAGGACATCGTCCCTGACCGGCGCATCGTATTTTCATACCGGATGGCGGTCGGGGCGCAGCCGCTGTCGGCGTCGCTCACCACGGTCGAGCTTGCACCTTCCGGCGAGGGCACCCGCCTGACCTATACCGAACAGGGTGCGTTCTTCGATGGCGTCGATTCAGCGCAAGGGCGCGAGGAGGGCACACGCGGGCTGCTGCAGGCGCTCGCCGCCGAGCTTCAGAAGGCGAAGTAGAGGTTCGTCGGCGTGGCGGGCGGCGACCACAAGGCCCGCCCGGATTGCGAGGTGGCCTATTGCCCCTTGGTCGCGAGCCAGACGATGTGCCGGGCGCCGCGCTTGCCGTGAGCCCGCACCTTGACCTCCTCGACCGTGAAGCCGGCCTGCTTGAGCCTTCGGGTGAAACCTGCGTCAGGGCCCTGCGACCAGACCGCCAGCACACCGCCGGGCTTGAGAGCTGCTCTCGCGCTGATCAGGCCGGCTGCGCTGTAGAGCGCATCGTTGGCCTTGTAGACGATGCCCTCGGGGCCGTTGTCGATATCGAGCAGGATCGCGTCCCAGGCCGAAGCTTGCGATCGGATGAGCTGACCGACATCGGCCTCACGAATGCCGACACGCCGGTCGTCAAGGCAACCGTCGAAAACTTCGGCCATCAGGCCGCGCGCCCACGCCACGACCGCCGGCACCAATTCGGCAACGGTGACCTGCGCATCGTCGGCAAGCTCGGCCAGCGCCGCGCGCAAGGTAAAGCCCATGCCGAGGCCGCCGATCAGGATGTTTGGGGTCCGGCGGCCGGCAATCCTTTGGCAGGACAGTTTCGCCAGCGCCTCTTCGGAACCGCTGAGCCGGCTGTTCATCAGCTCGTTCGCCCCAAGCATGATCGAGAATTCGCCGCCGCGCCGCTTCAGGCGGAGTTCCTGTCCGCCGTCAGGCGTTTTTGCCGAGTCCAGTTGAAGCCAGGGGATCATGCTCGATAGTCTTTGAGCATGATCTTGTCCGAAAACCGGTTCCCACTTTTCGCTAACGCGGACCTTTGGTTCGGGATCATGCTGCCAGTGCCGGCTGGCTCCAGCGGGCGGCAAGCAGCCGGTAGGGGATCAGCGCCACCACCGCTATGATCAGCTTGACGCTGAGATCGCCGAGCGCCCAGGAGACCCAGCGCATCGTCTCGACCGGCAGCACGCCCATCAGCGGCGCGGTTTCCAGCGCAAAGCCGTCGTTGGGCCCGGCGAAGGCGAACGCCGCCGCGAAGGCGACGGTGAAAAACACCACCGTATCGAAAACGGAGCCGACCAGCGTGCCGACGATCGGTGCGCGCCACCAGCTCTGCCGGCGCAGCCGGTTGAACACGGTGACGTCGAGCAACTGCGCGGTGAGGAAGGCGGCACCCGACGCCGCGGCAATGCGCACCAGCCGGTCGGCGGCGGTCTCGAATTCGATCAGGCCGTGGCGAAACAGCAGCGGTGGGATGACGATCGAGCAGATCACCGCTGTCATGAAGCCGACAAAGACGATCCTGCGCGCCACCGCCGGCCCATAGCGGCGGTTGGCGAGATCGGTGACCAGGAAGGAGAACGGATAGGTGAAGGCGCCCCAGGTCAGGATGTCGGCCAGCGACAGCCCGCCGATTGCGCCTTGCATCGGGAACTGCACGAGGATGTTCGAGGCCACGACGACGAGCGCCATGGCCGCCACGAAGGGCAGGTACCGCGAGAGGAAAATCATTTTTTTATCCTGGGTAATGGAACCAGCGGAACGCGATCCGGAGTTCGGACCACGCCCTGGAAGGCGGCTGCCGCCGAAAAACTCAGGCGGCCGGCTGCTCGGCGAGCTTCTTGGCGATCTGCTTCTTCAACAGGCGGGCGCGCTGCGACAATTCCTTGGCATCGGCCTTGGCCAGGAAGGCGTCGAGGCCGCCGCGATGCTCGACCGAACGCAGCGCGTTGGCCGAAATGCGCAGGCGCACGTTCTGGTTCAGCGCTTCCGAGATCAGCGTCACATTGACGAGATTGGGCAGGAAGCGACGCTTGGTCTTGTTGTTGGCGTGGCTCACATTGTTGCCGGACATGACTGCCTTGGCAGTGAGTTCGCAGGTGCGGGACATGGTTCTAACCTTCGGTTCTCGGTCCTGGCCAAACATTCGACCCGCGCCGGGTGGCGCGCGGTTTCGGTCAGGCGGCCTTATGGAAAAAGTTGGCGTTCCATAGTTGCATTTCGCCGAGGCGTCAAGCTTGGGGTTGGTTAGTGCCAAGGGAATCAATCAAAAGATGACCGATGCCGGCGCTGCCCCTCATCCGCCTGCCGGCACCTTCTCCCCGTATAGTGACGGGGAGAAGGGGCTTGGCCGCAGGCTCGGCGCTTCTGCAACTTCGCAAATTGGCGAAACCCTTTGCAAGGCGACCTTCTCCCCGTCCCTATACGGGGAGAAGTGCCCGGCAGGGCGATGAGGGGCTGCGCAAACCTGTAGCGATTTTCCAGGTGGCCACATTTTGTTCTTGCTTTGTGCCGGCAGCTATGCTACTAATTTCGGTATGGTGCTAATTGGCTCCAACGACCCGCCCGCCGAGGCGGGTTTTTTATTTTGGCTGTCGACCAGCCCCAACGTTGCCTGCCGACGGCGCCTTTCACATTAAGGCCGGAATTCAGCCTATAAGCGGTCGCACAGGGACATGCCAGACCGGAGCCGCCCCGTCCGGTCGACAATCAAGGACCCGCCATGCCTCGTTCTTTCCTCCATGCCCTGGTCGTGCTGATGGCCGTCGCGCTTTCGACGACGGTTTCGGCCGCTGAGCCGCAATCCTTCACGGGCGAATATTCGGTGTCGTTCCTCGGCCTCTCCGTGGCCAAGGCGAAATTCTCCAGCCAGTACGAGGGTGACAGCTATTCGATCGAGGGCAGCGTTTCCGCCGCCGGGCTCGCCACTTTGTTCGACGATACGCGAGGCACGATCTCGTCGAAGGGCAAGATTTCGGGCAAGCAGTTGCAGCCGCAAGCGTTCCACGCCGACTACACGTCCGGCAAGAAGGCATCGATGATCGACATCCAGTTTGCCAACGGCGTCGTCACCTCGACCAAGGTCGTGCCTGAGCCGAAGAAGCGCAATCCCGAGAATTGGATACCGCTGGTCGGCAGCCATCTCGTATCGGTCCTCGATCCGATGGCCGCCACCGTCATCCATGCCGACAGCCTCGACCAGGTCTGCGGGCGCACGGTGAAGCTCTATGACGGCGAAATGCGTGCCGATCTGAAACTGACCTACGAGTCCAAAGGGTCGATCTCGGTGGCCGGCTACAAGGGCGATACGGTCACCTGCAGGCTGGGCTTCGAGCCGGTGGCCGGTTACCGCAAGAACCGCAAGGCGCTGAACTACCTGAAGAAACGCAGCCGCATCATGGTGACGTTTGCACCGGTCGGCCAAAGCGGCGTATATGCGCCGATCCGCGCCACGGTCAGCACGCAAATCGGCCCGTTGACGATCAGCGCGGAGCGGTTCGAAGCAAACGAATAGGCGTGACGGTGCGCCGCCAACGATGGGCAGGGGGCGACCGGTATGGCGCGCGCAACACTGATCGGCTTCTCCGCGGTCGCCATGTGGGCGCTGCTGGCGCTGCTTACGGATGCTTCGGGCGCCGTGCCGCCGTTCCTGCTTTCGGCAATCACCTTCACGATCGGCACCTGTGTCGGGCTGGTTGCCCGGCTGTTCATGCCGGCAGCTGATGGCGCCGCGAAGATACCGCGCCAGGTTTGGGCGATCGGCATTGCCGGCCTGTTCGGCTACCACTTCTTCTATTTCACCGCGCTGCGCAATGCGCCGGCCGTCGAGGCCAGCCTGATCGCCTATCTGTGGCCGCTGCTGATCGTGCTGGGGTCGGCGCTGATGCCGGGCGAGCGGCTGGCCTGGAACCACGTCGCCGGCGCGCTGCTCGGCCTTGCCGGCACGGTCCTGATCGTCACCAAGGGCGGCGGGCTTGCCTTCGATGCGCGTTATGCCTTCGGCTATGCAATGGCCGGCGTCTGCGCGGTGCTGTGGTCGTCCTATTCGCTGTTGTCGCGGCGCTTCCCGTCGGTGCCGACCAGCATCGTCACCTGGTTCTGCGCCGCCACCGCGGCACTTTCGCTGGTCTGCCATCTGTTGCTGGAAGAAACGGTGCTGCCCAACGGCGCCGGCCAGTGGCTGGCCGTGCTCGGCCTCGGTCTAATGCCGGTGGGGGCGGCGTTCTATGCCTGGGACATCGGCGTCAAGCGCGGCAACATCCAGGTGCTGGGGGCGGCGAGCTATGCCGCACCGCTGCTGTCGACGCTGGTGCTGATATCAGCCGGCTTCGCCGAGCCGTCATGGCGCATCCTCGCCGCCTGCGTGCTGATCACCGGCGGCGCGGCACTGGCGGCGAAATCGCTGTTCCTGCGCAAGAGGGCCGCGAGCGAGGCAAACGCATGATGCCGTTTTCCGGCGGCATCGGTGCCAATGCCAATGCGACGCTGCTGTTTTCGCTGGCGGCGGCGGTGATTTACGCGTTCAGCCTCGGCATGCCGCCGCGCCTTTCGCGGTCGGCGGCAAGGACATTGGCGATGGCGATGCTGGCGGTGCTGGTCGCGCAGCAGGGCGGCCCATGGCTGCTCGTCGCCGCGCTGGCGCTCAGCGCCGTCGGCGACGCCTTCCTGTCGCGCGACGGCGAGAAGGCATTTCTTGGCGGCACAGCCAGTTTTCTTGCCGCGCATGTGCTTTACGTCGTGCTGTTCCTGCGCGCCGGCAGCGGCCTCGGGCTGCTCTCGGCCGAACCGTGGCGAGGAATTATTGCCCTGGCGATGGCCGTGTTGGCGCTGGCGATGATTTTCGCGCTCTGGCGCCGCATCGGCCCGGCCTTGCGTTTGCCGATTGGCATCCATGCCGCGGCGCTGCTTGGCATGGGCATTGCGGCGCTCACCCTGAACAGCGTCTGGGTCGTCGGCGGCGTCATCCTGCTCATGCTGTCCGACGGGCTGCACGCCGCGGAAAAGTTCCTGCTGCCCGCCATCTCGGCGCACCGCATTTGGGTGCGCCATGGGGTCTGGGCGCTGTATTACGTCGGCCAGCTGGCGATCACGCTGGGTTTGCTGCTGGGCTAGGTGCCTAGGGCGTTCCCGGCAGCCAGCCTGGTTTGGCGAGTTCGAAGGCGGAGAAATCGAAACCCGGCGCCACGGTGCAGCCGACCAGGGTCCATTCGCCGAGGCTGCGTGCCGACTGCCACCAGCCTGCCGGCACGACGATCTGCGGCCGCTCGCCCGCGGCAAGCGCCGTACCGAGGATCTCCTCGATAACGGGACCGCCTTCTCGATGTATCGACAGCGCCAGCGGCGCACCGTCATAGAAATGCCAGACCTCGGCCGCGTCCTTGACTCGGTGCCAGGCCGACAATTGGTCCTTGTTGAGGAGGAAATAGATCGCCGTCGAATGGCCGCGCGTGCCTGCCGCGCCGTCGCGAAAGGTCTCGGCATACCAGCCGCCTTCCGGATGCGGCTTCAGGCCGAGCAGGGCGATGATTTCGGCGGAACTGGTCATGACCCTAGCTCCTGGCGCCGCTCAGAAATTGTCCTTGCGCTTGCGGATCTCGGCGAACACTTCGGCGTCGGAGGCCTTCTCCAGGCCGAGATGCCTGCGGATCGCCGGATCGTGCCAGCGCAGGAACGGATTGGTCGACAGTTCCTCGCCGATGGTCGTCGGCAGCGTCGGTTTGCCGTCGGCACGCAGCGCCTCGACCTTGGCGGCGCGCTCTTTCAGCGCCGAATTGGTCGGGTCGACGGTGAGCGCGAAACGGGCATTGGCCAGCGTATACTCATGGCCGCAATAGACGACCGTCTCGGCCGGCAGCGCCGCGAGCTTCTTCAGGGATTCGTACATCACCGGCGGCTTGCATTCGAGCAGCCGCCCACAGCCGAGCGCAAACAGTGTGTCGGCGGCGAAAGCCACTTTCGACGCCGGCAGATGATAGGTGACATGGCCGGCGGTATGGCCGGGTGTGGCGATGACCTCGATCCGCTCGTCGCCGAGATGGACGACCGAGCCTTGCTCGACAGTTTCGTCGATGCCGGGAATCTTTGCCTTTTCGGCTTCCGGCCCGACAATGCGCAGCTTGAAACGCTCCTTCAGCGCCAGATTGGCCTCGACGTGGTCGAGATGGTGGTGAGTGGTCAGGATCATCGTCGGGGTCCAGCCGGTGCGCTTGATCGCCGCCAGGATGGGCGCCTCCTCGGGCGCATCGATGAGCGCCGTCTGGCCGCTTTTCGGGTCGTGCACCAGCACGCCGAAATTGTCGCTGCGGCACATGAATTGTTCGATCTCGACCGGCATCGCATCTCTCCCTTTGTTGCCGCAGACATAGGGCGCCTGCCAGCCGATGTCATCTGCCTTTGTTGAACTTGGACTGCTTCGAAGCTACCGTTCCGCGCATGCATTCAGACATTGTCGATCTCCGTTCGTTTTATTCGACCACGCTCGGCCGCCTGGCCGAACGCTCGATCACCATGGCGCTGTCCTCGATATGGGCCGTCGTGCCCAACGAGCGGCTGGTCGGCCTCGGCTACACCTTGCCGTGGCTGGAGCGCTTCGGCAGCGATGCCGAGCGCGTCTTTGCCTTCATGCCGGCAACGCAGGGCGCGGTGGTCTGGCCGGCGACCGGGCCGACGGCGACCGCCCTGGTCTTCGACGAGGAACTGCCGCTGGTTGATTCCTGCATCGACCGCATGCTGCTCGTCCATTCGCTCGAACATGTCGAGAACCCACGCGAGACGCTGAACGAGATCTGGCGGGTGCTGTCGCCGGCCGGCCGTGTCGTCATCGTCGTGCCGAACCGGCGCGGCGTCTGGGCACGCTTCGAGCATACGCCTTTCGGCAATGGCCGGCCGTTCTCGCGCGGCCAGCTGACCGAATTGCTGCGCGAAGCGAATTTCACGCCGGCGGCGTGGTCCGATGCGCTGTTCTTCCCGCCGTCGCCGCGACGTTTCATGATGCAGTTCCATAATGTGCTGGAACGCGCCGGCCGGCGCTTCTGGCCGATCTTTTCGGGCGTTATTGTCGTCGAGGCGCAGAAGCGGCTGTATCAAGGCGTGCCGGTTGCCCAGCGCGCGTCCCGCCGCGTCTTCGTGCCGGTTCTCTCGCCGCATGGCGCGCCGACGCTTGGCCGGGCTGTCGCGGGCCGAACGTCCGGCGCCGCCAGGATGACGCGTTCGTGATCCGACGCAGGCTTTTTCTCACCAAAAGCGCGTCGCATTAGACCGGCCTCGTACGACGCGCTTTAGGTTGTTGTTTTATGCATGTCGTTATCGCAAAACCGCTGCACACTTTTGCGCGACATGCATTGTCTGCCGCGGACGGGTTGGCTGCCCGATTGAAGGCATACGCGGTCGATTCTATGACCGGGTTTCAGCATCGCTTCCGAATGCAAGGATCCACTCATGGCTGATCTTCCGGATGTCGAGGCCAGCGCCCAGAAGCTTGCCACGTCGATCGAGGCCAGCAGCCTGCGTGAGCAGCTGGCAACAATCAAATTGGCACTGACCAGCTCGCCAGTGCGAAAACAATTGCTTTGGGCAGCGATCGGCATCGTCGCCGTCATCGTGGCGAGCTCGATCGGGCAGGTTCTGCTCAATCGCTGGAACCAGCCTTTCTACGACGCGCTGGCGCGGCGCGACATGCCGGCTTTCCTGCATCAGCTTCTGGTCTTTGCCGGCATCGCCGGCGGGCTTGTGGTGCTCAATGTCGGCCAGACCTGGCTCGACCAGATGCTCCGCCTGAAGCTGCGCGAGGCGCTGACGCTCGACCTGATCGACGAATGGATGCGGCCGGCGCGTGCCTTCCGGCTGACCCATGCCGGCGCCATCGGCGTCAATCCCGACCAGCGCCTGCAGCAGGATGCCGGGCATCTCTCCGATCTTTCCACCGGTCTTGGCATCGGCCTGCTGCAGTCCTGCATCCTGCTTGCCTCGTTCGTTGGGGTCCTGTGGTCGCTGTCCTCCGGCTTCGTCTTCCACATAGGCGGCCATTCGCTGGCCATACCCGGCTACATGGTCTGGGCGGCGATCCTTTATGCCGGCACCGCCTCCTGGTTGAGCTGGCTGGTCGGGCGACCGTTGATCCGCTTCAACAACGATCGCTATACGCGTGAAGCGGAGCTGCGCTCCTCGGTGGTTCGCGTCAACGAGAATGTCGATGCCATCGCGCTCGCGCATGGCGAGGCCGATGCCAGGCGTCGGCTCGAATTCGATCTCGGCATGGTGCTGGGCGCCATGCGGCGCATCTACAGCGCCCAGATCAATCTTTCCTGGGTTACCGACACCTATGGCTGGATCACTGTCGTCGCGCCGATCCTGGTCGCCTCACCGGTCTATTTCGCCGGCGATATCAGCTTTGGCGGCTTGATGATGGCAGTCGGCGCTTTCAACCAGGTTCATTCCTCGCTGCGCTGGTTCATCAACAATATCGGCGGCATCGCCGATTGGCGCGCTACGCTGATGCGGGTCGCCGACTTCCGCATCGCGCTTGCCGACACCGACGCGCTGCACCATACGGAAAGGCGCATTTCGTTCGGCGAAAACCCGGACGGCAGCCTGACCTTCGAGAAACTCGAGGTCGCCTCGCCGGAGGGATGCACCAAGCTTGCCGAGCCGCATGTCGAAATCCGCGCCGGCGACCGGGTCATGATCACCGGAGATCCGGGCGCCGGCAAGACGCTGTTCTTCCGGGCCATTGCCGGTCTGTGGCCATGGGGCAGCGGACGGATCGGCATGCCGGCCGGAGAAGCGCCGATCTTTGTTCCGCGTACCCCCTATTTCCCGCTCGGCAAGCTGCGCGAGGTGCTCAACCATTCAGACGGCGCGGCGGAGGCGAGCGATGCCGAGATCTCGGAGGTGCTGGCCGATGTCGGGCTGCAACGCCTGTCGTCCTCGCTCGATCGCTCGGCGCGCTGGGAGCGTGAGCTCAGCGACGACGAGCAGCGTCTGCTGGCCTTTGCCAGGCTGGCCTTGCGACGGCCGAAATGGGTGATCATCGACGAGGCGCTGGACGCGTTCGACGGCCCAACGCTGAGGCAAGTGCTGTCGATGCTGGAGAAGCGCCTTCCCGACGCCGCGATCCTCAATATCGGCCGCGGCCAGCACAATGCCCGCTTTTTCCGGCGGGCGTTGACCATCGTCAAGGATGCCGGCCAACCGCCACTCAAGCCGGCCCGTATCAGGGCAGGTGCCATCGAACCGCCCCCGGCGATCGCCTCGACCGGCCGAAAGAAATAGAAGGCAAGCTTTATTTCGCCGCGATCGCGGCGAAAAACTGTCGCGATCGTTTCAGATGGGAACGTTCCGATCGGCCATGCTTGACGCACTCGCCCTGCTCGCCTGCCTTGCCTGCACCCCGGCGGCACCTGCGGCCGCGCCGGCCAATGCAATTGCCGTCGATGTCGAGCTGGTGCTGGCCGTCGACATCTCGCAGTCGATGGATGAAAGGGAGTTTGCCCTGCAGCGCGCCGGCTATGTCGCGGCGCTGCGCCACCCCGACTTCATCAACGCCGTGCGTGCCGGCACCTTCGGCCGCATCGCCATCGCCTATTTTGAATGGGCCGGCACCATCCGCGACGATGCGGTCATTGCCTGGCAGGTCGTCGACAGCAAGGAGAGCGCCAACGCTTTCGCCGACAAGATCGCGGCCCGCCCGTTCAGGAGCTTTCGCGGCACCTCGATTTCCGGTGCTGTGGCTTTCGGCGCCGAGCTTTTCGACGGCACGGCCTTCACCGGCAAACGCCGCGTCATCGACGTCTCGGGGGACGGCCCAAACAACACCGGCTTGCCGGTCACAACGGCACGCGATGCGGCACTGGCGAAGGGCATCGTCATCAACGGGCTGCCGATCCTGGTCAGCCCGTCACCCACCTTCAGCCATCTCGACCGGTATTATGCCGAATGCGTTACCGGCGGGCCGGGCTCGTTCGTGCTGCCGATCTATGCTGCTTCCGAATTCGCCACCGCCACTCGCCGCAAACTGATCCTCGAGGTCAGCGGCATCGAGTATCCCAAGGTGGATCCGAGGACGATCCGCATCGACGCACCGATCGACTGCCTGCAAGGTGAGCGCGACCGAAGGTTTTTCTCGGACCCCTATTTCCCGGAACTTGACCGATAAGGCTGGCCCAGGGGTAAGCTAGGCTGGTGGCAGGCCGAAGGCCGGGAACAGAGATGGCCCGAGCGGCCCTATGAAGATCGTCAAGGAAGCGATCCCGCCCTCGGCTGCGTCGAACACATGCAGGGAATGGGCCCGCCATTCAGGGCCGTCGTGGCTGCGGGAATAAACCCCGACCGCCGGCTGGGCATTGGCGCGGGTGGCCAGTGTGCGGAAGCCGCCAAACTTAGGCCAGACGGTCTCGAAGAAACCGCGGATCGCTTCGCGGCCTTGATACCATTCACGCCAAGGCGGCATGGTGTAGATGGCGTCCTCACGCAGCAGCTCGATCAAGCTGTCGAGATTGGCGGCCTGCCAGGCCTGCATGTAGCGTTCGAGCAGCAGGCCTTCTTCGGGGCTGGGCCGTGATCGGCTGGCCGGCCGTCCCTGAGGATAGCGCGCCGCCAGCGTTGCGCGGGCCCGTTGCAACGCGCTGTTGATCGAAGCCGTCGATCCGCCCAGCAAACGCGCCGTCTCGACAGCCGACCATCCGAGGACGTCGGCAAGCAGCAGCGCGGCGCGCTGCCTGGGCGGCAGATCCTGGATCGCCGCGACGAAGGCGAGCTGGACGGCCTCGCGGCTCTCGTAACGGGCTTCCGGACCTGGCTCGCTGCCGGCAACGTCTGGAAGCTCGGCGTCGGGGTAGGGCTCCAGCCAGGCGATGTCGGCTACCGGCCCGCCTATGGCCGCCCCGTGCGAGGGCGGCCGTCCGGGTTCCCGGAGAATGCGACGCGCCCTCGACCTCGCCTTGATGGCGTTGAGGCAAGCGTTGGTCGCGATCATGTAGAGCCAACCGCGAACCGAACCTCGCCCGTCGAACTCCGATCTTGCGCGCCAGGCGCGAAGCAACGTGTCCTGGACGAGGTCGTCGGCCTCGTGCAGCGAACCCATCATGCGATAACAATGCAGCTTGAGCTCGCGGCGATGCGCGGCCGTGACCTTCTCGAAGGCCAGCCGATCGAGGATCGGCTGGCGTGATGGTTCCAGAGGTGGTTGAGCGTCTGTCATGTGGCTTGTGCGGTTACGAGCGAGCGTTGCATTACGCGCCCCTCAGGCGGCCGGGGCAAGCCCGCTACCGCTCACCATGAAGGAACTGCCTTGCGGCTGGCCGGTGGCGAGTGCGACCACCGCCCGTCCGACATCGGCCGGCGTTTGCATGTCGGTCATGGCGGCGATGAAGTCCGCCGGCTGGATGCCCATATAGGCCGCTATGCTGTCGACGCCGGCTTTGCCCACGCCGGTTTCCGGCATGATGCGCATCGGCGCGAGCGCCATGAAGCGCAGGCCGAGGCCAAGCCGGTCGGCCTCCTTCTGGCTATGACCGGCCAGGAACATCTGCATGCGTTTTGCGCCAGCATAGCCGCCGGCGTTCGGTGGTCCGCCGGTCAAGGCCGCGCCGCTGGAGATCAGAACGATCCGGGTCCCCGGCTTGAGCGGACGCCGCAGAGCGGCCCGGCAAAACAGGAACGACGCCTTGACGTCCGTGTCCCAATTTGCCGAGAACGCCTTCCAGTTCTGTTCATGCACCGGCGCAGAAGGCGCCAGCGCACCTGCGCAGATCACCAGTACGTCCGGCTCAAGCGCGGCGAAGACCTTATCCGGGGCGGAGTCCATCGTAGCATCGGCCGCGAGCGTCTTCACGCCCGAGACCTCCCAGGCAAATTGCGCCAGGGCCTGTTTTCCGCGGGCGACGGCCAGCACCGTCGCTTTCTCCTTGAGGGCGGCCTCCGCGATGGAGCGGCCGACACCACGGCTGCCTCCGACGACGACGACATTCTGATTTTGCAACGATCCCATGGATCACCTCTCTATTCCCGGCCGCCGGACCATCCAGGCGCGCTCATCGATAAGGACAGCGCAGGTGGGTGGAAATCATCGGTGCCAGGCGGAAATATCTTTCCGCTGACGGCAGCGGCGCGTCGGTTTTGTATTCAGTGTCATTACCTCGGGGGTAATCGACCTGTGCGCGACGTCTCGGCAAACTGCTCCCATCAAGCCGGTTGTCCGGCCTTCGACCACAAGGAGTTACGCCATGACCGCCTACGCCGTCGCCCATATGCGCCAGGTCACGCCGGGACCGCAGATCGTCGAGTACCTGCACAAGATCGATGCCACGCTGGAACCGTTTGGCGGCCGCTTCGTGGTGCACGGAGGCGAGGTGGAAGTCGTTGAAAACACCTGGCCGGGCTATCTCATAATCATCGAATTTCCCGATAGGCAGCAGGCGCGCGCATGGTACGACTCGCCCGCCTATCAGGAGATATTGCCGCTGCGTACCGGCAATTCCCGGTCCGACGTGGTCTTCGTTGATGGCGTCCAGCACCCGCACAAGGCCACGGACGTGCTTGAATAGAGGGAATGATCGGGTACAACCGGCGTCTATGGTGCCGCCATCCATCTGGCAGCACCGAATTTGGATCGCGTCTGCATCGGCAGCTTCACCGCCCCTGCAGCACCTTGATCGCGTTGGACATGTCGCCGTGCGACAATGCAGCCAGGTAATCCGAGTAGTTGATCCTCCCGTTCGCGAAGCCGTTCATCAATCGCGTGCAGAACGTGTGTTCCAATCCGGCATCCGGGACGTTCATGAGCGCGGCGAGGTTTGCCCTTTCAACCTTGCCGAACCGCATCTTGAATTTGGTCATGCACCGCTGGATCGCCTGCCGTTTCAGCGCCGGGCTGCCGCTCAACGCGACTTGTCCATTCTGGAAATCGGTCTTCGACGTCGTGCATCCGGAAATCAAAGTGGCCGACATCAAAGCTGTTGCTAAGACTAACGTCTTCATTGCTTCCCCCAAACCAACCCGTTTGAGACCTGTTAAAGCAACAAAGAATGCCGGGCAACTTCATTGGATTGAAAATTGAAAATATGGTTTCTTGCGCAGGTCTGAGGTTCGTTGCTTCTGCCTGTCAAACCTATCGTTTCAGCAGGAATACCGCTTGCTGGCCGAAAAAATTCCAGAACCACCACGGCATCGAGAAGCCGATCCGCTGGCCGTTGGCGTCGAGCGCGGTTGCCTTTTCCACCGTCGCGCCAAGCTCGTCGCACAGATTGACGAAGTCGCGAATGGTGCAGAAATGGATGTTGGGCGTGTCGTACCAGGAATAGGGCAGGTCCTTGGTCACCGGCATGCGGCCGTTGAAGAGCAGCGAAAGGCGCACCCGCCAGTGGCCGAAATTCGGGAATGAGACGATGGCGCGGTTGCCGATCCGGAGCAGTTCGTCGAGCACCAGCTTCGGATTGCGGGTCGCCTGCAAGGTCTGCGACAGAACGACGAAGTCGAAACCCTTGTCGGGATAGAATTGGAGATCCTTGTCGGCATCGCCTTGAATAACCGACAGGCCGCGCGCCACGCATTCGTTGACGCCGCGCTGCGACAGTTCCAGCCCGCGACCGTCGACCTTCTTGGTCTCCTGCAGCAATTCGAGCAGCAGGCCGTCGCCGGAACCGACGTCCAGCACCCGCGACTGCGGCGGGATGAGATCGGCGACGACTTCGAGGTCGACGCGCTGGGCGCGATTGACGCTCATGCCTTCGGCTCTTGCTCGGCACATGATCCTGATCCGAAAAGTCTGCAACTTTTCGGGGTCATGCGCTGATGCCTGGCGCATGGTCCTGATCCGAACAGCCTGCAACCTTTCGGGGTCATGCGCCAAGCCCTCTTGCCCGGGCGGCCGAGGCGATGAAGCCTTTGATGGCGGCGAACAGTTCGGGCTCGTCGAGCAGGAAGGCGTCGTGGCCGCGGTCGGTCTCGATCTCGACGAACGAGACCGAAGCGCCGGCCGCGTTCAGCGCGTGCACGACCGAGCGGCTCTCCTCGGTCGGGAACAGCCAGTCGCTGGTGAACGAAACCAGGCAGAAGCGCGTCTTGGTGCCGGCGAAGGCATCGGCCAACCGGCCGCCATGGTCGGCGGCGAGATCGAAATAGTCCATCGCCCGTGTCATGTAGAGATAGGAGTTGGCATCGAAGCGATCGACGAAGGTCATGCCCTGATGGCGCAGATAGCTCTCGATCTGGAAGTCGGCATCGAAACCGAAGGTCAGGGCTTCGCGGCCCTGCAGGTTGCGGCCGAACTTGCGGTGCAGCGCTGCTTCCGACAGATAGGTGATGTGGGCGGCCATGCGCGCCACCGCCAGCCCCTTTTCCGGCCGCTTGCCATGCTCGAAATATTTGCCGCCATGCCAGTCGGGGTCGGCCATCACCGCCTGCCTGCCGACCTCATGGAAAGCGATGTTCTGCGAGGAATGGCGGGCGCCGGTGGCGATCGGCAGCGCCGAGAAGACGCGCTCCGGATAGCTGGAGGCCCATTGCAGCACCTGCATGCCGCCCATCGAGCCGCCCAGCACGCTGAACAGCTGTTCGATGCCGAAATGCTCGACCAGCATCAACTGCGCCCGCACCATGTCGCGGATGGTGATGATCGGCAGGTCGAGCCCGTAGGGCTTGGCGGTGGCGGGATTGGTCGAGGCGGGGCCGGTAGAGCCGAGACAGCCGCCGATGACGTTTGACGAGATGACGAAGAAACGGTCGGTATCGATGATCTTGCCGGGACCGATCAGCACTTCCCACCAGCCCGGCTTGCCGGTCACCGGATTGGTGTTGGCGACATGCTGGTCGCCGGTCAGCGCATGGCAGACGAGGATGGCGTTGGAGCGCGCGTCGTTGAGCGTGCCATAGGTCTGGTAGGCGATCTGGAACGGCGACAGCAGCGTGCCGGCGTCGAGCTTGAGCGGCTTGTCGGCGCCGAAACGCAACACCGGGCTCGACGGCTGGTCGGCCTCGTTATTGGTTTTTCGAGCGCGCAAAGCGACCATCACATCTCCTTGCCCGGCCTTCAGTTGTCCACCGGTCCGGGCAACAAAAAACCGGCCATGCCTTCGCAAAGCCGGTTACAAGATGCAAACGGCCCTTTAGCAAGTTGTTTAACGTGGCTGCAAGCCGACCGGCCAAATCACCACGGAACTGTAGCCGTTCTTCTATGACTCGCGCATGGCTTCGTCAACGGCAAGTTCTTGATCCCGAATTGCCGGCCCTCGACATTCCGGGCCACGGCTTGTATTTCCGCTGCGGCTTCCGGATGGAGGCACTCTCGACGGATTTCATGAAATGAGCCAGACACCGGATCAGACACGTCCAAGGCCCCGCGCCGGCATCATGGACATCGAAGCCTATGTGCCCGGCAAGAGCGCGGCGCCTGAAGGTGTCGCCAAGGTCCATAAATTGTCGGCGAACGAGAACCCGCTCGGTCCTTCGCCAAAGGCGATAGAGGCCGCGCGCGCGGTCGCCGACAAGCTCGCGGTCTATCCCGACGGCAGCGCCAGGCGCCTGAGGGAAGCGATCGCCGAGGTGCACGGGCTCAACCCGGCGAACATCGTCTGCTCCAACGGCTCCGACGAGATTCTGGGCCTGCTGGCGCAGACCTACCTCGCACCCGGCGACGAAGCCATCATCACCGAACACGGCTTCATGGTCTACAAGATCTACATACAGTCGGCCGGTGCCGTCCCGGTGACGGTCAAGGAGACCGATGAACGCGCCGACATCGATGCGATCCTCGCCGCGGTGACGCCGGCTACCCGGATCATCTTCCTTGCCAATCCAAACAATCCAACCGGCACCTACGTGCCGTTCCAGGAGGTGCGCCGCCTGCATGCCGGCCTGCCGCGAAACGTGCTTCTGGTGCTGGATGCAGCTTACGCCGAATATGTCCGGCGCAACGATTATGAAGCCGGCGTCGAGTTGGTGGCCAGCGCGGAAAACGTGGTCATGACCCGCACTTTCTCCAAATTGGGCCTGGGCGGGGCGCGGATCGGCTGGATGTATGCGCCAATGCACGTCATCGACGCGATCAACCGCGTGCGCGGGCCTTTCAACGTCAATGCAACGGCAATCGAGGCCGGCATCGCGGCGATCCACGACCGCGCCCATATCGAACGCAGCGTCGCGCACAACGAGACCTGGCTAGCCTGGCTGAGCGAGCAACTAAGCGGGCTCGGGCTGCGGGTGACACCGAGCGTCGGCAATTTCAGCCTCATCCACTTTCCCGAGGACAAAAAGCATTCGGCGGCGGCCGCCGACGACTACCTCAGTGCGCGCGGCTACATATTGCGGCGCGTTTCCGGGTACGGTTTTCCCAACGCGCTGCGCATGAGCATCGGCACCGAAGAGGCCAATCGCGGCGTTGTCGCAGCACTCGCGACATTCCTGAAAAGCTAGAACACCATGACATCACCGATGTTCGAAAAAATCGCGCTGGTCGGCATCGGCCTGATCGGCTCGTCGCTGGCCCGCGTCATCCGCCGCGAGGGGCTCGCCGGCCAAATCGCGATTTCGACGCGCAGCGAAGCGACGCTGGCACGGGCGAGCCAACTCGGCCTTGGCGACACCTATACGACGGATGCGAAAGAGGCGGTTCGCGATGCTGATCTGGTTATCGTTTCGGTGCCGGTCGGTTCTTCCGGTACGGTCGCCGCGGAGATCGCGCCGGCGCTGAAGAAGGGCGCCATCCTCACCGATGTCGGCTCGACCAAGGCGTCGGTGATCGCGCAGATGCAGCCGCACGTGCCTGATGGCGTGCACTTCATCCCCGGCCATCCTTTGGCCGGCACCGAAAAATCGGGACCGGACGCCGGTTTTGCCGAACTGTTCGAGAACCGCTGGTGCATTTTCACGCCGCTGCCCGGCACCGATCCCGCAGCACTGGAAAAGCTCTCGGAATTCTGGCGCCGCTGCGGCTCCAACATCGACACGATGGACCCGCAGCATCACGACATGACGCTGGCCATCGTTTCGCACCTGCCGCATATCATCGCTTACAACATCGTCGGTACCGCCGACGATCTGGAGTCGGTGACCAAGTCCGAGGTCATCAAATACTCGGCTTCCGGCTTTCGCGACTTCACCCGTCTCGCGGCGTCCGACCCGACCATGTGGCGCGACGTCTGCCTGCACAACAAGGACGCCATTCTCGAAATGCTGGCGCGGTTTTCCGAGGATCTGTCCTCGCTGCAGCGGGCGATCCGCTGGGGCGACGGCGAAAAACTGTTCGACCTGTTCACCCGCACCCGCGCCGTCCGCCGCTCGATCATCGAGGCCGGCCAGGATATCGACGTACCGGATTTCGGCCGCCAGGCAGTCGAACACCCGCCGAAGGGATAAGCCGCGGCAGGCCGATCGCAGGCCGGCCTGGCTTAGAGCGGTTCATCGTTTCACAGAAACGCCGAACGGCTCTATCTCTTTGTTTTGCGCAATTCCGGACGGAAAACCGTTTCACACTTTTCCTGGAATTGCTTGTCTTATGACTTTCGCTGCCGAATGGGTCAGAAAGGAACGCTGAGAGAGGGTAGCCGCCCTCCCTCAGCGGCGAGGGTCGGATCGGTGGAATTGCTGACCGTTTGACGGGTCGAGCTAGAGTCGGATCGCCCTCGTCTTTCCCTTGAGGCCTGAACGGATACCC